>CAYWBT010000210.1:0-5740 GCA_964456585.1 uncultured bacterium | reverse complement strand
ACATGCAGGGTGAATTCCCCGAAAACGAAGCGCGCCTGATCGAGTCGATCTACACCGAGATCGAGAACGGAGAAACGAGGTAAAAAGGTAATACAGTGTTGTATCTTCTTCTACCGGCAGGCGCAGGCGAATGAATTTTTGATCGCTATGACTCGTACTACCGCGCTACCAGGTGACCGGTAGCTGCTACCCCTCGAGGGAGTGGCTTGCCCAGAGCATTCCCCGCTTCACTATTTCACGGGCTTCCGGCACATCGAAATCCTTGGCCACATGTCCGAGCGACGTATAAAATACCCTGCCCTTGCCATACATTTTCTTCCAGACAACCGGCATAACCGCGCCATCGATCCAGGAGGCGTGGTCACCGCTGAACGTGGTCGTGGCAAGAACCTCGTTGATGGGATCGACATGCATGTAGTACTGCTCGGAGTGCATTTTGAAGTCGGAGAGTCCCCGCGTGATGGGATCGTCGTGATCGATGATATTCACCTCGTAATCGATCACCCCGCCGGGATGGGCCACCCACTGGCCGCCGACCATGAACTGGTAGTTCGTGTTGTTCCTGAACGAATCGGCCATGCCGCCATGCCAGCCGGCTATGTTGACACCGCCGCTAATGGCGTCGAGGAGGCCCTTTTGCTGTTCCCCCGTTATAGTGCTCATGGTCACGACCTGGACGATGAGATCCTTCGAGCGCATGTTTTTGGCATCGAGGTAGGAATCGAGGGTTGTTGATATCTCAACCTCAAATCCCTGTTCTTCCAGCCAGGGCGCGAATATATCGACACATTGCTTCGGTTCATGACCTTCCCAACCACCCCATACTATGAGTACCGATTTCGTTCTTTTTTCACTGTTGGCGGCCAGCACATTTCCTGCAACAAACGACGCCGCCATGCCTGCCGATACCGACCGCTTCATGAAATCACGTCTGCCGATGCTCTTGTTTTCCATGCTGATCTCCTTGTGTTATTGATTATATCTCACGTGAAACGTCCGAATGCATTCCGTACTATAATTGTCCGCTCGAATCCGGCTTCGTCTTCCAATAGCCATACGCCATGGTCATCTCATAGAGATCGGTGAGCAGGGCGAGCGACGACCGGTATATGTCGGTGAGGGCGTTCATGGTATATACACCATCATTCCCATGCTGTGTATTATTCCAACTCCCGGGATGTATTATATATGATAAATAACTGACAAAGGCGAGGCAATATATTCCTCTTGATGGTTCCACCGTATTTGTTAATAATTGCGATTTACGCTTCTCTGTTGATATACTGATACCGATATAGTATTATGCTTATATTCTGACAAACGGTTTCGGCTTGGTTGGCGACACCGTAACCATGCGGATTGCCCGCCACAAAGATTCGGTCGAGACAGGTGCACTCGAAGAATCATTCGGGAGGTCTTCAAACGGCGAGACTGGCATTCGGTCATACGAAATTATTAATGATGTACTTTTTTTTATCTTCTTGTATCATTTTAATACTTTAGATAGGTACCCGCTTTCAAAGCCGGGCCATTGAAGAGATTATATATACAGCTTGACAGCCAATTCGTTATATATATATTTATGGATACATTGATACTGAGCCTAATAAAGGATGTTATTTGCATATAGCATCCTTTAACGACCGGAGAATACAATGTTTACCGAAGAACGAGACCACTTACAATTCTCCTGGAAAGATTTGGGAGATATTGAACGAGGAAGACCCAGCTTAGGCGTAACTGTTCCCGTGTCATACTATAGGTTGCTTCAATACACCATCCGGGATGTCCTGATTAAAAGGTACGATGTCAAAACCGCACAAGAAATATTCGTTGAAGCGGGAAGACAGGCGGGTAACGAATTCTGTCAAAATATGCTGAATCAGGATTTGGAGTTCAATGATTTTTTGGCCGAACTTCAAAAAGTGCTGAAAGAAACAGGCAGCGGCATTCTGGAAATAGAGAAAGCGGATTTCGATACTATGGAATTCATTGCATCGATGGGTGAAGATTTGGATTGCTCCGGTTTGCCGGTCAGCAACGAAACCGTGTGTAACTATGACGAAGGCTTTATCAGGGGAATATTTGAAACATATACGAATAAAGAATTTAGTGTCATAGAAACTGATTGTTGGGCTACGGGTCACCGGGCATGTCGATTCAAAATCAATGTGATTAAGTTGTAAGTGTTACGAAATAACCGGCGGAAACGATCGACATTGAATAGAGGGAAAAAGTACGTGCCGGAAAAAAAGCTCACCCGGTTTGTACGGGATTAGCAGCACGAAAGAGGGGGAACGCCGATATGCAGGTAAAAGGAGAAGTCGTCCTTTCCATTCCAATCTTCATTCTGAAGAAGTTTGGAAAAAAGGAATATAATCGCTGGCTGGCCGTACTCTCACCCGAAGCGAGGAAGGTGTACAGTTCTCCCATACACAAGAGCGACTGGTTCGAACTTAAGGACATTATGATTGATCCCACGAAGAAGATTTGCCAGTTGTTTTTCAACGGCAGCACGCGGGGCGCCTGGGAATGCGGACGATACAGCGCCGAGTATGGTTTGAAGGGGATTTATAACGTGCTCGTTAAACTGAGTTCCCCTCAAATACTGATAAAAAAGGCGAAGTCCATCATCGTCGCGTACTACAAGCCAAGCACCGTCGAGATAGTGGAGAATGAAAAAAATTATACCGTCGTTCACATTACGGAATTCCCCGAAATGGATAAAATCATCGAATACCGTATCGCCGGCTGGATGGAACGCGCGGTTGAAATCTGCGGCTGTAAACATGTTACAGTCAAGATAACGAAGTCGATTCCCGAAGGCAGCCCCTTCACAGAATTTGTGGTTTCGTGGAGAAAGAAATTGTAGGGAGTAATTTTTCCACTCTTCCGTGAAGGCGAACACTCGTTGCATACCTCATTTCTACAGGTAGTTTTCTCCTGTTCTGACGCTGACGCTCGCATCTTCAGATGGGGTTGATTCCTTCGATTATCCCGCCCCCGCACCTTCGCTTCCCCCCATTCAACCGAGAAACTGTGTCCTCGCCGGACTCTCGTCGAGATAAATAAGCTGTCCACCGAGACTCGTCCCGTGCGACATGTAGTGGTCAACTGACTTCATCCGGTAATCCTGGATGTAGTTCATGAGCAATTTCAGGTCGTATGCCGACATCTTTTCTCTTTCCAGGAGGTACTGGACAGTGAGTTCCATCATGTCGAAGCGCTCGGGGCGGAGTTGCTCCTTAAAGCGGTGGCGGTTATCTCGCAGGTAGGCTGCACACCGGTCGAGCCCGATGCCGATACTTTTGTAGCCGTAATCGATCCTCTTCCAGATCACGTTCATTTCGTACGTTTCTAAGGAATAGCGCGGAAACTGGTGTATGATATTTTTCGAGTACAGCCGGTTTTTCGGATCGTAGCAATCCTCATCGATGATGATGCCGGCCTCGCCGAAGCAGTTCACGAATGTATCCCAGTCGTGCAACTTGATCTCTTGCTGTTTCTCACCCTTACTCTCGACCTTCCAGCGAAATCCTTCTTCCCCGGGGAACCATTCATACAGGCACGTTTCGCAGGGATGATCTCCCCCAACACTGATGGAACCGAATGCCCGCGGAATATGGGAGTACGTGTATATGCCCGACCAGGAGAAGTAGTCATCCAATTTCTTGACAAGCATGTTTCTCAGAAACATGATGTGCCCGAGGTTGCGTTCCGGGTATTTCTCACGCCTGACTGCGGTCACAATCCCTTCGGTGGTTTTGATCACTTGGCTGATTCCCGGTATCACCGTCCTCAGCTCCACGGTGACCACCGCCTCATCACCTTCTCCGCCACGGTAGATGTACTCGATGATACCCTCTTCGGGATCGAGGGAGGGGCTCGTCTCAGTGCACTCGATCGGCCCGAGCTGCGCAATGGATTTTTTGCTCTTTTTCATCGATTTCGCGTACCGTTTCATAACAGTGAGGCGCCGGGATGGAAACCGGCTCACCCGACATCATGAATGATATAATATACAATGTTATCAGATAGTAACAAGCATTTCCTGAACGATCAGAAATCCGCACCTGTCCATTGATCACAAATTCATCCGGCAGTATATTACGGCACCTCATGATACCGCAACGCCAGGATTACGCGAGGTGTTTGAGCATCACGATCGGGTCACTCAGTGAGGGATTAGTGATCGTTACTCCCTCGCGCGCAGCCTGCTCGCTCACGAAAAACTCGTCGTGGGTGAGCTGACCGTAACGAATCATGGTCGGCGTCTCGATATCCCAGACTCCCATGGTGCCGTGCCCCTGCATCATGATGAGGCCGTAGGGCGCGTTGTCCCGGATGGTCACCGTCCTGCCCGGATACACGGTGAGTTCCTTGGCCTTGAACGCGGACGATTTGTAGCAGATCCAGCTCTCAAAGCAGCCTTCCTCGCCCATTTCTTCGGGATCGCGGACGGGCACCGGCTCCATGAACCGGTTCTCCTTGAAGCTCGGATCGAGATTCAGGTCCCAGTCGATAATATCGAGGAGATACTTTATGTCGTTCATCCGGTCGGCCGGGGTATTTTTCCAGAGCAATTCCTCGGGAACGACATCATCGCCGGTCAGCGACTCGAACATGGAAAAAACATCGGAGGCTCGCTGCGGTTCATACGTACAGAGACTCCCCGGCGCGTGCAGAATACCCGGCGGCACATCCCAGCCTGTTCCAACCTCCAGACGATACGCCCGTGACAGGCTGGTAATCTTGTTATCGCCCCTGGTGAACAGCTCGAGACACTCCCGCACCTGGTCACGGGTCGTCCCCGGTTCGAGTCCGAAGAACGTGTAGGGGAATTCGCCGCTGTGATTGTTTACCTGCGGAGGAAAATAGTACGCTTCCGGCTTGCCCAGCTGGTTTGTCAGACGGGCGTGCTCGTCACGGTGGTGGATATGGTGCGGCAGCGCTTTCTTGTTGTCGAAAAACTTGGAGTATATCGGCCAACGGTTGTGCTCGTTCCAGACGCGGTCTCCGACCAAATCGGCCTTGAGCTCGTCGACCGCATCGCGCAGCAGAACCTGCTCGACGGTATCGCCGTCCTTCCACACAATAAAACTCATTCCCTCGTTGGGTGCGGTCAGCGGACCGTTATCGGCTGGAGTTGTCGATGAGAACCAGCGCTCATCGATTCCGCCTCGTTCGCCGCCGAGAGCGTAGTAATCGTCGGGATGCAGTTTCAACCTGCGCCCCGGTACGCAAAACGAACGCGGCACCCAGTTCGGCGCGAGCCTGAGGATGCCCTCTCCCTGTTCCAGCGCATTGTATGCAATCGACCGTTTTGCCATGGCTGTCCATTCCTTTCAGCGTTACCCATATTTAAAATATTCAAATCGTCCCAGTCATTCGAGGTACTGCGAGAGATCGAGTTGTATCAGATCCTGTATCGCCGGCTCCCCGAGGTTATCCCTGGTCACCATGACTACTCCCGTATCGATTCGCTGCGGCACCTCCTCGCCGTTCAGGTACCGGATCGCGGTCATCACGCCGAGGTAGCCCATCCTGAAGGGATCCTGCAGTACCAGTCCATGAATTGTACCCTGTTCGAGCCCTTCGAGCAGCTTCGCGGACGCATCGAAGCCGATGAGAAATACCTTCCCGGCAAGTCCCTGCTCCTCGAGCGCACGGAGGCACCCGAACGCTACCGGTTCGTTCGGAGTGAAGATGGCATCGATCCCGGGAAACCGGTTCAGGAGAT
>CAYWBT010000209.1:0-5844 GCA_964456585.1 uncultured bacterium | reverse complement strand
TCCTTAATGATGCCCATCGGGTGTATGACACACAGCGTCGGCGAGGTGGTCGTCGTTGCCGCAAACAACAGCAGACGGTCGTCACCCTCCGCGTCGCCCGTGACAGTCGTCGAGCCGAGCGTCGTCGGTGCGGTACGGTCGAAGTAGAAGTAGTACGTCGCTGACCCAGAGAGGTTCGTCGCGCTCCCGGAGGATACGGCATAGTAGGCGTTCCCCACCCGGAGGATGCCGTCGCTCCAGCTCAGGCCGTTCCATGAATCGGCGGTAATCGTGCCGAAAAACCTGAAGGCCTGGCTGCTGAAACCAAGCCGCGAAGATCCCGCTTCCGCCGCGTTCGAGCTTTCGGCGAGTACCGCCCGCTGGTGTTTCACCCCGTTCTCCTGCGCCGTTCTCATGGCCGAAAACACATCCGCAAGGCTCCGCGAGGCGTTGTCGAGCCGCACCATGACCCGCCAGGGGCGGAGGATATCGACACGGCGCTCCATCACCCTCGTGCTCACATCGAGATCGAGCGTCGGATCGACCACCCGCACGGTGTCGCCGATTCCGAACCGGTCTGCATCCCGTCCGGTGCGCATATCGCCGTACAGGTCGACCAGGTCGATGGTATAGGCTATCTCCGGATTCTTGTGCGCTTCGAGGTATTCCACCGTCCGCTCCCAGAGAATATCCGCGCTCTTTCCATTGGTAAACTGACGGGCGCGGGCTCCCGCGGCGATTTGGACGCTGTCCACGTAGAAATCGGCCGAGCCGCTCCCCTCCTGGAACAGCCTGACTGTCACCGTCTGGTTGTTCGCCTTCCAGTTCTCGATAGACACCGTGACAAAGCCGCTGCCGGTGACCGGTTCCGCGCGGCGGTAGACCGTGGTGCCGTCTTCCACCTGGACGCGCACCGTTCCCGAGGCGATAAAGAGCGTGGCGGAAATGCTGTACACCGAGCCTTCGGTGACTGTGACCGCCTGCTCGATACCCTGGCCGTCCGCGGTGCTCTGTATGCGCTGCGATGCCCTGCCGTACAGGTAGTAGTCCGCGTTGGTATTCCTGCTGACCGTCGGCGACCCGGTTTTCGTCCACTGCCCGCAGAGGCCGGCGCTGTAGGTGCCGTCGAGCGCGGGTATGCTAACGAGGTTGGTCACCTCCTCCAGGGTGGGTTCGTGGTACACGCCCTCGAATAAACCATAAGCGGCGATTGATCCGCTGTCGTCGGCGTAGTTCTCTCCGCCGCTTGATGTTGCACCGCTGAGAAGGAGTGGCGGCTCTCCTCCCCCCACTCCGTATATCCGGTTCGCGAACCGGCTCATGTTCACCGTTCTCTCCGCCGCCTTAAGGTTGAGGCCGTACCGGAAAATGACACCGTTGTCATCGCCGATGCTGTTGAGAACAGCCACGCTGCCGGTTTCCTCGTCGAGAGACAGTTCGCCCCCGGTGAGCGAACAAATTCTCATCAGGCATTCCAGGACTGTCTCGTACTCGAACCGGACGAAGGGCACCGTTGTTTCCGGCTCGATCGTCCCCGCGTCAAATGCGGAATACCCGAGGACGAGCGCGGCAAGCTCCGAAGGCGTGTAATTCACACAGTTCACCGCATCGGCGAACAGCTCGCTTGCCGTATCGAAGAGGATATGACGGGCGGTGATGGCGATACTCCGGCGCTCACGGGCACGCCTGTGGGCCGCCTCGATCACCCGAAAGGTTCGCGCAGAACCGTCCCCGGTGTCGCGCAGCCGAAGGAAACTCGTTCCGGTGGTCACATGGGGCAAAACCGTACCGTCCACCGTCTCGACCGTCAGGACAGCTATGTCGTTCACCTTTTCGCGCAGCAGTGCGGCTGCCATCCCCTTCAATTCCGCCACCTTGTTCCGCGAACTGTTCAGTACATCAATCGCATATCTCATGGGGAGACTTCTCCATTTATCCCGGGTTAACAAGGATTGCTACTCTGCTCTATCGTGTTGTTAAACTTGATGTTTTACCTGTAGCGCATGGCTATTCTGTGGACGGTTACAGATAGTAACGGCGGTATCTGACTTCCATAAGGGATGCCGCGGTTTTTGCATAGAGTACTGTCTGCGTCCGGTCCGAAGCCGTACGTTTCCGCCCCGGAACGAGCGCCGGTATGGTACCGCTCAGCGCATCGAGCACATTCGCCCGCGTTCCTTCGGAAACGTCGAACAGCTCGCTGGTTTTGCGCTGTGAATCGAGGGTCAGGCGGTCGCCCCCGGCGAGGGTGCCCGTGTAGTTAACCGTCGTATTGAGATTGACAACCGATCCCGGGTCGCTCGCGATTTTCAGCATTTCATCGGCGGAAAGCATGCGCGACCAGCCGGCAATCATGTCGAACACCGCATCCGGCTGAAGGGTGCCGCTCTCCTCGTGAAGGATCAGCGTCCCCGGCGAGGCCGCGAGCACGGCGATATCTCCTCCAACGCCCGCCTGAAGGCCGTTCACAAAGAGTTTCATGCCGCCCGCATTGGTGCTGTCGTACGTTATGCCGAGGATGATGCGGGTTCCGGCGACGAACGCCTGCGCGTCCGATGCGATCTCGTAGTCCGTTCCTCCAGCACGCTTTCTGAACACCCAGGCGTCGTTGGTGGCGTCCCAGGAGAGCCGTAGATAGTTGTCGGCGTCGTACCGGTGTTCGAGAATCACCACGTCCGCGCTCTGGGCGGAACTCTGCCACTGCGGCGAGAAGACCACCACCCACGAGCCGTCCATCCGGTTCCCTGTTACAGTGTAATCTATTGTGTCGGAGCCGTTTATAAGAATACCCGTTCCCGTCTCGGTCGTGCGGTAGGCACCAGCCTCGTTCACGGAGGGGTTGAACACACCGGCTCCCGAAACGTTCTCCACATCGGTAAAAGCGAGGCCGTCCGAAAAATCGCAGTGAAACACCATGTCCCCGACAGAAAACGATGGATTGACCGCGGCTCCCTCGATCACGTAGACCGCTTCTGAGGGCGCATTACCGAGGTCGAGTACGGCGAACGACCCGGCCGACGGCGTAAAAACGGTGCGGACAACCTCGTTCGATGCGGCGTACGGCAGGGGGCATTTCATGGTGACACGCACCCGGGCGCTCGATGATTGCTCACGCTTCCCGATGGTTTCCACCGTATCGATGCTGTCGTAATACACGGTCCAGAAGCGGTCCGGGAGATCGCTCCTCTCCAGCCGCACCGGCGCGGTCGAACGCCAGGGATTCCCCTCGAATGTGGCGAGAAAACTCTTCAGATAGGCGAGCCTGAGACGTAAGTTTTCAGATGAAGAGCCGTGCACAATACCTTCGAGCACAATACGTTTCGGCGCAAAGTATTCATCCCAGACATGCCAGGTATGATCCCCGGGAACAAGCTCTTCATCGGGCACGACACGCGGCACATCGAGCCCGCTGATATGATCGACATGGAAGCCGAGCTCGTTGAGGTCTTTTCCGGCGAGGCGAATGTCCGGCGAAAGCACACTCATGAAGGACGGCGCCGCAATGGTCGAGGAGGCCTTGCACACTGTCACCACGAGGGAAACCTCCTGTACCGCGTACTGGTAGGTCGTCGCCGACACCGCCGGGCTGAACGCCGTCTCATCTTCCGCCTGGTTGCGCGCCTTGACCCTGAACGTGTAGGATGTCAACGGGGTCAGCCCGCGGGCGGTGATCGTTCCCCAGTCGCTCCGTGTCCGCCACACCGGCAGGATGCTCCCCATTCCTCCAGCGTCAAGGTATACGCCGTCCGTTTCATTGTAAACCGCGTACTCGGTATGCGGTTGGTTGGTATCCGGGCCGGGAATGAGCATGACCGCCTCGGACATGATCCCCATGAGCACCGGAGCCGCGGGTATATCTGCGGGAGTCTGCGCGTATCCTCCCGGGCCAAAACCAGTTTCATTCATGCTGTTACTCCCTTTCTATAATACAGCGGGACAATGCGTTACACTGTTAGTGCTCAATCGCCGCTCCGGGCTTTCGCCCTGATGACAACAAGGCTGTCGGGGACCATTCCCGTGAGCGTGTCGCCGAGCGCGGCGCCCCACTGGGCCGAGGTTCCCCACCCCCATTCGCCGAGCGCCCCGGACCGCAGCGTCTCCGGTTCCGCCGTCACATCGAGGTAGAAACCGGACACCGAGTCCTGGACCGCGAATTTCGTAGAAGCGGGATTATCGTTCGGATCGATAATGAACCTCAGGAGGCTCGGCGGCAGATCGAACGCAAGGCGGAGTTTCAGCGAATCGGAGCCGACCGAGCCGCCGCATGCCAGCGATTCCGCCTCGTCCGCCGTGAGCGCCCGGGTATACAGCCGCACATCGTCGAGGTACCCGGAAAATCTCCCTTCCTCGTTCTGGGCGCCCAGCGTGAATGACGAGTCGGTGGCGACCATACCCGCCAGCGAAGATAGAGCAGCCGCTCCGTACCAGGCGCCGTCGAAGTACACGCGCATGCTGTCGTCACGGTCGAACGAAGCGGCAAGGGAATGCCAGGTGCTGTCGTGCACAGTGGCCGTTCCTCCTGCGCCGATGGTTGCGGCGTCCTTTCTGAGCCACGCCTCGATCGTATTGTCCGGCAGTATGGCAAGCCCGTATCCGTTGTCGCTGTCGGCTTTTACGGCGATGCTCATGGTATCTCCGGCGGCACCGCCGGTTGAGAAGAACACCGCAACCGAGAAATCGCCCGCACCCGGATTCAACGACCCGTCGTTTCCGGCTTCGATCCATGCGCCGGACTCCGCGGTGCCTCCATACCCTGTGCCAAACTCGTATGACCCGTAGCTGCCGGCAGCTCCTCCCACGGTGAACCGGGCATGGTGGACAGTGCCGTGATTCCCCGTGCCCGAGAGGTCGTACTCGCGTCCGCCGGCGAAAAATACCTGCGTTGCGCCCGGCGTATTCGCAAAGGTGCAGGCCGAATCGGAGACCGCGACGAGGAGCGAGTCCTCAAGGCAGTCTTTCAGGCACCAGGCATGGAAGGTATTCGGCCCGAGACCCCCGACGCCGATGCTTGCGCCCCAAATCGAGTCGGTACCGGCGACGACAGTCGTATCCTGAAGGTTCATAAGGAGATACGCGCAGGCTCCCCCGGAATAATCGTTCCAGGCGACCAGGATACTCTCCGGGGAAATAACCGTCATGACCAGGCTGTCGGGTAAGGCGTACGGCGTCGAAAAGCTCACCGAGTCGGAGGGTGCCGATTCACCGGAATCGTTGTACCCCACGAGGTAGAAGGTATACCCCGTATCCGGCGTGAGACCGGTCACCGTCGTGGTGGTGTCGTTTGCCGAAACCGCCTTCACCGTCGTGGTGTCCGCCGCGTCCTTTATAAAGAACCCGGCTTCGTTGTCCGAGTTATCCGACCAGGAGAGCGTGACCGTCGTGGCCGTCGAGTCGGTCGCCGCCAGTCCCGAGGGCGCCGCGGGCGGATTGAGCGTGTAGTAGACATCGAGGCTCGGCTGGTTCCCGCTCGTGTTGTCGAGCGTGATGTACTCGTCCCCGGTCGGTTCGGACATGGTCGAGTCCTTGAGCGAGATCGCCATGACACGGAGCGTATCGCCGAACGCTGCTTCGGCCGTGTCCCTGCCCGCCGCCGAGAATGTCATCGTCACCCATCCGGTGCCGTAGCCCGAGCTGTTCCAGGGAGGCGCGAGGCTCACCAGCCCCGGGTAGGCGTTGTTCGATGTCCAACCGTAGAAATCGTTGAACCATCCCGCGGCAGGACCCCCGGCGAAATTCGCCGCCGTGATCGCCAAAAGGAAGTCCGTTGTCGAGTGGTCTGCCGAGCCCCTGAAGCGCCACTTTACCGAGTCGCACGTCGCCGTGGTCGGTATGTCGGTCAGGTCGTAGCCGTAGAACAGGCGGTAC
>CAYWBT010000208.1:0-5868 GCA_964456585.1 uncultured bacterium | reverse complement strand
GAGAAGGCGATGGGATTGACCTGAGAGGAAACCCGCTCAGCAATGAGGCCCACGAAACACACATCCCTGCCCTTCAAGCAAGAGGGGTCAGTGTGCTTTTCGATCCGCCCGGAGCAGTGACCATTTCAGACCCGAACCTCGAGGCGGTACTACGTTCGAATCTGGGCAAGCCTGAAGGAGCGATAACCGATGATGACCTTGCGGGATTGACAGAGTTAGATGCTTCGGAGCGAGACATAGGCGACCTCACCGGCATAGAGCATTGTGTGAATCTGCAGAACCTGGGTTTGCATAACAACAAGATCAGTAATCTCAGCCCATTGAGCAATATGACCAATTTACAATCGCTAAATTTGGCTATCAACCAGGTCAGTGACCCCAGCCCATTGAGCGGCCTGACTAACTTGGTGGAACTGGAATTGGACAGCAACCAGATCAGCGACCTCAGCCCATTGAGCGGCCTGACTAACCTGCAGATTCTGGAAATGCATGTCAACCAGATCAGCGACATCAGTCCATTGATCGGCCTCACTAACCTGCATGGGCTACATTTGAATAGCAACCAGATCATTGACATAAATCCCTTGGTAAATCTGACGAACCTGAGCTATCTCTTCCTTGACGATAACCAGATACAGAACATTTCTCCCCTTGCAGGGCTGACAAAGATTGGAGCGGTGGAAGATTGGATTTATATTGATGAACGAGACGGAGTCAAGATTCATCTTGGTCTGTCAAACAACCTGATCAGCGACATCGGTCCTCTGGTGAGTAACACGGGAATCGGCGAGGGCGATGGCATCGACCTGAGAGGAAATCCGCATAGCACCGCGTCACTCACCGGACTACAGGAGCTTCAAGAGAGGGGAGTCAACATTCTGTTCGGTGTGGTTCCCGGGGAGCCTGACATTGCGCTTTCGGCGCTTGCCCATGACTTTGGAGATGTCCTGGTGGGCACTTCATCCGATTGGGTGTTGACCGTTTCGAACGTGGGGACTGCCGATCTCTCCGTGACGAACATACAAACCGACAATCCGGTCTTTGAAGTCGACATGACATCATTCGCTGTTACGCCGAGCGGTAGCCAGGAAGTGACAGTTACCTTCAATCCCACCACAGCGGGACCTCAGAGCGCCACGATCACGGTCACCAGCAACGACAGTGATGAGAATACCGTTGGGATCAGTGTGAGTGGAACCGGCTTAGCGGCTGTAATTACTTTAGCGTCCCCCAACGGCGGTGAAACATTGCTGGCAGAAACAGCACTATCTATTACATGGACAAGCACCAATGTAGATCGTGTCAGGATTGAATTTTCTTCCGACGATGGTGCAAATTGGGATACCATTGACGAAAATGTTGATGCTGGAGCGGGATCATATTCCTGGTCGGTTCCGGATATGGAATCCGCTGACTGCATTGTAAAGATAACAGATACCTCTGATTCAAGCGTGGATGATGTCAGCAATGGCACGTTCACTATCACGTCGGGTGACTTCATCTCGGTCACTTCGCCCGGGGCTGGTGACAGATGGCCTGCGGGATCGGAATATGATATTACCTGGGAATATCACAACATATCCGATGTTACGATAGAGTATTCAACAGATAATGGAGCGAATTGGCAGATAATCACCGACAGTGTTACGGCGCTGACCGGGTCGTACCGATGGCTGGTGCCTGAAGAACCATCTCAACAGTGCAAGGTGATAATTTCCGATGTTTCCGATGCGAGTCTGGTGGACGAGAGCCCAGTGTTTGAAATATTCGTGCCGGAAATCCAGCTGTTTCACGAGCCGGTATTGGAGTCCCTTGAGAACGAACCGCTGACCTTCCATACGATCCTGACAGGCGATGTAACCGTTGATAATCCTGTGGTACTGTATTATGATGTGACCGGTCGTAGAATCTTCGATAAATCCCTCGAGATGGAATCATCCGATGGCAGCAGTTTTTCTGCCACCCTAGGTGCGGGCGTGTTCACCACGATGGGTATAGAGTATTACTTCACGGTGCTCGATGAGAACGATAGGGAAACAAGGTTGCCGGCCGGTGCAGGATTTTATTCCATTTGCGCCGTCATTCCAGACATACAGTCGGCCGTGATGATTGAGGCAGGCACAGAGGTGAGCGGATATCGCATGATTTCGGTTCCGCTCGAGCTTTCGACCGATTCGATAACAGAGCAGTTGGCGGAGGTACTTCCGGACGGTAAGATGGGAACGGACTGGCGGATTTTCAGATTCTTGCCGGGAAGCACAACACCCGATGAATATCCTGATATAGAGTGTTTCAGCCCCGGGATAGCGTTCTGGCTGATCACAAGGAATGATTTCCGGCTTAAGACACTCCAGGGAACCACGGTTACCACAGCCGAACCGTTCACAATTATCCTCAAACCGGGCTGGAACGACATAGCTAATCCCTGGATGTTCGATATTTCATGGGATGACATCGAAAATCCCTCCGGTGCACAACTCAGTGTGCTATATGCCTATGTGGGTTATTGGATGGACCCGATAAGTCCCCCGTCAGTCCTTGAGACCTGGAAAGGGTATGCGGTAAATAACTTATCGAATATGAATGCATTAATAAAACTCAAACCGAAACCCGGTGGAAGTGCTGCCAAACCTTTTGCAGGCGAAGCAAACGTGAAATGGATGCTCACCATGAACGCTTCAGCAGCGGGAGCAACGGATAGCGCCAATCACCTCGGTGTCCGCTCAGATGCTGCCGTGGAATGGGACCGGCACGATCATATTGAGCCGCCTCCGATTGGAGGATACGTATCGGTGAGCTTCCCGCATCCCGACTGGCAGCAGTATCCCGCTGACTATACTGTTGATTTCAGGCCGCCGGCGAATACCCACACCTGGGATGTCACGGTAACAACCAACATACCGGGTGAAACGGTTGCTGTTCAGCTATCAGGACTGGAACAACTCCCCAAAGACTATTCATCACGAATCTATGACGTTGAGATGCAGCATTGGTTTGATGAGAACATTACCTCATTCGGTTTTGTATCCGGGAACGATGTCACCGAACGTCATTTCCGCATTGTGATAAGTAATTCGCAAGACCCTGAAGAGGATACTTTATCACAACCAAAACAGTTTGTTACCGCTCGTTGCTTCCCCAATCCCTTTAATAATCAAACGACCATTCACTATGAGATGTCCACGGCGGCACCTGTCACCATAACCGTTTACAACATGGTCGGTCAAGAGGTACAGGTTTTTCATCTCGGGCAAAAGGATCCCGGTATCCACGAGGTACTGTTCGATGCGAAGCACCTCACCTCGGGGATTTATTTCTACCGGTTAGATGCGGGGTATGGCTCTGTGACCGGGAAGATGCTCTATATGAAATAACCTTCTCTTAACTCGAGGGGGAAATGTGTCCAGAATGCGTTGAAGGGGGACATGCCATAGGACACACTATCTCTGTCAAATTAGTGCCCACACATATGTATATAACCAAGAGACGATCGTTAAAATTTACTCCGTTTCTACCCCTTTCAGGAATATTCTCGATCCTCTACGTTAAACACTCGTAATGAGCAGGTAGTCGGTTCCGCTCCGCTCCGCCTTCACATGTCTCTGGGATACTGTACACCCCAGGAATTCCTGGGGTGTACGCCAAATCAAGTGCCGAATACTAACATTATGACTGGTACGTAAATGGGGGCAAGTTCATGAAAAACACTTGAAACTCATTAAATCACTCCTTAGTTTTTAACTGAAAGTGTCCATAATGTTCTGACGATGTACATCCTATTACGTTCTCACCAGACGGTTCAAATGTATTTGTAGCTAACAGATTTGCCAATTCTGTAAGTGTGATTGATGTGTCAACAAGATCAGTTGAAAATACAATCCCTGTTGGTGAATTCCCTGATAACTTGTTTACAGCGCCTGAAGGTGATTATTCGGGATTTCTCTATGTTTTGAATTACAGTGATTCGAACATGATGATCATCGATACCTCTACTTGCACAGTTTCTGATCAGACGGTATCTCTTGGGAATTTTCCTGTCGGGCTTGCGGTTACGCCCGATGGTGATAAGATGTTTGTGGTGAATGATGTCAATGCAAATGTGATGATCGTGGAGTATTAGATTATCTCTCATCAATACAAGTTGAAATTGTTAAACGGCACGAACCCACTGTGAAAACTCATTATGGGTTTGTGGTGGTGTTGACCTGCTCCCCGGAAACTGGACGTTATGCAATGTGAGTAAAACCTTGTATACTTAAGGCAAGGAGGACTCAGGATGAAGAAACGTTTTCGTGAAGAGCAGATCATTGGAATACTGAAAGAGCGTGAAAGCGGAATACCGGTGAAGAACCTGATTCGCAAGTATGGAATCAGTGAGCAGACCTATTATCGTTGGAAATCGAAGTACGGCATCATGAGCTAAGCCAGCAAGCCGAGCAAGGAAAAGTTCTGTTATTTCATAAAACGCCATGCGTTCAATGTCTGACGAATCAAGGATGTTGTTATCATCTGTCTCTCGGGCGAGAACAATGTCGGCTTGTCGTGCCATAACATTGAATCGACATTCAGCCACATTATTATCATTCGTTTCTCCAAAGATGAATTCAACATCCCATCTTTTCAATCCATTTTTTTCAATCCATTTTTCACTTGTCTGGATTAAAATAAGGAAATCTTCTCGCGTTAAGTTCATACTCATAACCTTTCTTGGTCTGATGTTAATTTGAAATTGTCGCAGATTTGTCACAAGAACACAAATGCACCATACCATTTTATAGGCGTTTACAGTTGTTGCGTAACCGTTTAAAAAGGGATAATAAATTACTGTAAGTATTTGATTATGAAGGGGATATTCGCCTGCGAAGAATATGACGTTATGACATATCATCACCGATCGTTTGGAAGGCGTGCACACACAGTTCGTCAAAGTGCCGTTCCATGCCCTCGTTGGTACCCCGTATCCGGGCGATGACATCCTGTCCCCATTCAACGTACTCCCGGCGTCGCCTTGCAGACCACCCTTCGGGTGGTGCATTCATGATGTCGGTGATGTTGCTGATCTTGTCGGCAATTTTCACGAGCCGGGCACGCGCAGAAAGTCCGGCGGCGTGTTCGATTTGGAGCCGTTTACGAACCGGCTGTGACAGGCCCTTGTCATCGGTAACCTCCTCGACGACCGAACTGATAGATCCGTCAAACAGTGCCGCGAGTTCACCGGCCGTGGTGTCGGTGTCCTCGATGGTATCGTGGAGAATACCGGCAACTATGGTTACAGTATCTCGTACTCCGCCGAGTTCCCACAGCAGTTCTGCAACATCGATCAGGTGATTGATATAGGGGTGCCGGCCGCGGCCTTTACGTTTCTGGGCACGGTGTTTTTCGGCGGCAAATGCGAACGCTTTCAGTACGAGAGCGATGTCTTTTTCGGTGATGTTCACGATGTTTCTCTGTTTCATTCTCATGCACCGTTTTCCCATTTATGACGATTGTATTACATGTGAAAGCACGATGAATTTCGTATCCGGCAACCTCGCTTGAAGAGTCCCCGTCGGATTCCGGAGTGCCGCGAATAAGTTTCGTCTCACCGGCTCTCCCTCTCATTCCCAAGCGACTTTTCGATGGCAGCGCGAGCGAGCAGCCGTGTCGAATCCAGCAGAGGAAGCGGACAATCGTCGGGATCAACCAGGAGGGGAATCTCGGTGCAACCCAGTATGACCGCCTCGCAGCCGCGCGTGCTGAGTTTCGAGAACACCTCGTTGAAATACCGGCGTGACTTTTCGAGAAAAAGACCGTTGACGAGTTCCTGAAATATAATGGCATCGATTCGCTCGCAGATATCCTCGTCCGGAATCTCGCAGGCGACACCGT
>CAYWBT010000207.1:0-5900 GCA_964456585.1 uncultured bacterium | reverse complement strand
CACGTTGTACCGTCGTATGCCGAACAGGATAACGATACGGGTTAACGAGCGCCATCCGGTCGCTCTCTTGAACATGAAAACGCTCGTCGGGGTCGATAAGAACGGGATCCCTCTGCCGCATATCGGTGCCGACCTGGTCACTCAACTGCCGATAATAAGCGGTATCGGCTCGGTAACGGGACTGTCCGATTCGACCGTTCATGCACGACTCACGAAGGGATTGGAACTGCTCAAAGAGATCAAGGAAAAAGCGCCGGCAACATATAACAGGATTTCGGAAATTAACGTTGCGCAGTTGAATACCATGGGAATCAGCCTTGTCGACAACGGTCTCGAGGTGATCATCGGAGACCATGACTGGGCGCGGAAGGTTCCTCTCATTGACCGTGTGGTAAACGAAATTACCGTCCGACGGGGTGCGGTAAAAGCTGTTGATATAAGATTCGGTGAAATTGTCGTGGTTAAAAAGTAACGATAAACGGGGGTGTAAACATGGCACGAGAAAACATAAATGTCGGTATCGATATTGGAACAACCAAGATCGCGGCAGTCATATCGAGAATCGAGGGGGATAACGAACAGACCATTATCGGCGTGGGGACCAGCCCGTGCGAGGGATTGCGCCGCGGAGTCGTGGTAAATCTGGAGAAGACGGTTGAAGCGATTACCAATGCGGTGAATGTCGCCGAACTCATGGCGGATGTCAAGATCGAGGAAGCCTATGTTGGTGTGGCCGGAGATCACATCAAATCGCTTAATTCTCACGGTGTCATAGCCGTTTCGAGAGCCGATAAGACGATCACCGCAAAGGATATCGACCGGGTAATCGATGCCGCAAAAGCATTTCGACTCTCGGACGAGCGCGAGATTATCCACGTTATACCGCAGGAATTCATTGTGGACAACCAGAACGGGATCAAAAATCCCCTCGAGATTTCCGGCGTCCGTCTCGAAGCGAAGGTACACATAGTCACCGGGGCGATGACCGCGATCAAAAACGTGGTGAAATGTGTGAACAAGGCCGGAATCTCGGTCAGGGATATCGTTCTTCAACCGCTCGCCAGTTCATATTCCGTGCTCAACCGTGACGAGAAAGAACTGGGATGTGCGCTGCTCGATATTGGCGGAGGAACCTCCGACCTGGCCCTGTTCTTCCAGGAGGGACTCAGGCACACCGCGGTTATTGGTCTTGGTGGCAAGAACGTTACCTCAGATATTGCCATTGGGCTGAGAACCCCGATTGAAAATGCCGAGGCGATAAAACTGGAGCATGGCTGCGCACTACGTTCGATGACGAACAGGGAAGAGACAATCGAAGTGCCCGGTCCCGGGGAACGGGAACCGCGCAGTGTTTCTCTTGAAATGCTGGGAACAATCATTGAGCCGCGGATGGAAGAGCTGTTCATGCTGGTAAAGAAGGAAATTCAGAATAACGAGTACGCCGGATACCTGGGCGCGGGAATTATCTTGACCGGCGGTGCGTCACTCCTGCGCGGTAGTGCTGAACTGGCCGAGCAGGTGTTCGATATGCCGGTGAAAATCGGTTACCCGCGTGGATTCAGAGGAGGATTTTCGGATATCATCCATGATCCTTCGTATGCGACTGTACTCGGGCTACTGCTCAACGGCGCGGAGGGACTTGATACCGGTGAAATCAGGCCGGATAGCATGAGAACGAATGTATGGAATAACATGACGAGTAAGCTGAAGGTATGGATAAAAGAGTTTATGTAATATTTACATAATCAAGGGGGTACATCATGGAAATTGAACTCGATCTGGACAGTTACTCGACCGCAAACATAAAGGTTATCGGCATTGGTGGTGCCGGTGGAAATGCGGTGAACCGAATGATTGATTCAAAGCTCAAGGGTGTTGATTTCATCGCGGTCAACACGGACAGCCAGGCCCTGAGTATTAATCATGCGCCAACAAAGTTGCAAATCGGAGAAAACCTGACCCGCGGACTCGGCGCTGGTGGAGATCCGGAAATAGGAAAAATGGCTGTCGAGGAATCACGTGACCGGATCATTGATGCGGTCAGGGGTGCCGATATGATATTCATTACCGCCGGTATGGGTGGCGGTACCGGAACCGGAGCGGCACCGGTCATTGCAGAGATAGCGCACGACGTTAATGCACTTACCGTCGGTATTGTCACTAAACCGTTTAACTTCGAAGGATCGAAACGTCAAAAAGTTGCCAAGGACGGTGTCGACGAGCTCAAGAAGACGCTCGATACCCTGATTGCGGTTCCGAACCAGAAACTCCTGCTCCTTGCTCAGAAGGACATGCCGTTCACCGAGGCATTCTGCCTTGCGGACGATGTCCTGCTCCAGGCAACGAGGGGGATATCCGACATCATCAATGTCCCCGGCATCGTGAATGTCGATTTCATGGACGTCCGTACCATTATGTGCGAGATGGGTGACGCAATCATGGGGACCGGGATCGCTTCCGGTGAGAACAGGGGGAGCGATGCCGCAGAACTGGCGATAAATAGCCCGCTGCTCGAAAATGTTTCGATTGAGGGCGCCATCGGTGTATTGATCAACATCACCGGAGGACCGAACATGACGCTCTACGATATCGACCAGGCATCCACGCTCATTCACGAACGTGCGGGAGAGAGGGCGAATATCATTTTCGGTGCCGTTGTCGATCCGTCACTGACCGATGAAATTCGTGTGACCGTGATTGCTACGGGCTTTAATGTATCGCCTTCGAAAATGCTCGGAAACCTCGATGAAGAAAATATTGTCATCTTCAACGACAGCATCGATATTGCACGGGAGATCGAGGAGGCAACGAGGCTTGACGATGATTTAATCCCCCGGGTTGTCATGGACGGTAAGGTGCATAACATTCACGAATTGAATCGGGAAAAGCTGGAAACTCCAACCTTCATGCGAAAATTCCAGGCGGATTGATAAACAGGGCTGCCGGTTCAACAAAAGGCTTGCCGGTGCCGATAGTAATAGGGTAAGAGATAATAAGAGCGTCCGAGAGGATAAACAGTATCGAATGGTGTTCGAACACGTATAACACAATGAGGGGCGGCGTGGCTAACTCACCCCCATGATAGGTATTGACCATACCTACAAGCCAAATGTCGCCCCTTATATATTCTCCAAAGGATGAGCACACATCGTATCGCCGCAGTCCAAAGATCGAGATACGTGCCGGCATATACCCCATAAAAAAAGCGTCCCAACACTTGTG
The DNA here is from genome assembly GCA_964456585.1 of uncultured bacterium. GTDB lineage: Bacteria > Latescibacterota > Latescibacteria > Latescibacterales > Latescibacteraceae > Latescibacter. The sequence goes on along the minus strand of CAYWBT010000207.1, from coordinate 2,678 downwards.
TTTCGACGTGGTGGGACACAATACTTTTCTCAACAGTAGGAGAGGAAGTGATTACTATGCTTTCTCTATTTTTCCACTCCTCAGGCAGCGGGTGCAAATCTTCATGCGCTTAACCTTGCCATCAACCTTGGCGTGAACTTTTACGAGATTTGGTCTAAATTCACGCTTGGTCAGATTGTGTGCATGACTGACGTTGTTGCCGACCATGCGCCGTTTGCCGCAGATTTCACATTGACGGGACATTCTATACCTCCATAACGGTGACTCGATTATCACATATAGATTTCTAATATAGCATATTATCTGGCAAAGAGAAAGGATTTATTTTATTTTTTGCGCTGTTCATGATCGCCGGTATTCGCTTAAAGAAACTGGTGGAACGTGCCGAGATGAGCTGATGAAGTGCTCCCCGGGTGTGAACGAATATATAAAAAGCAAAACAACTGATAATATGAGCCGGACAGGGAAAAAAAAGCTTGCAATATATAATAATAGCTATTATAATATAAAAGAAATCTTTTTAATCTTTTTTTTAGTGGAGGAACGTTGTATGGCGCTCTATGAATACAAATGCAAAGAATGCGGTGTGGCTTCGGAACACCTTGTTTATTCTGATTCTGATAAGGTTGCGTGTCCGAAGTGCGGTTCAGAGAATCTGGAGAAACTGCTTTCGGGTTTCGCTGTTTCGGTGAAATCAGGCGTGGCACCCGCAGGTACCTCAAGCTGCTCAAGTGGCGGTTGCTGTGGGGGATCGTGCGACATGGGATAACTTACTTTCCCCAGAGTACATAACGCCCGTCCGGGGGCCATCGTTGGCTATCCCACGCGGGCGTTTTTTTTATGTCGCAAAAGTACCGAGGAGACGGACCTCGCGTTCGAGACGAATACATTTTTTCTCCCAGACGATCGCTTCGATTCTCTCGATGAGTGTGAGGACATCGTATGCGGTTGCGTGAGCGTTGTTGACAATGAAGTTGGCGTGAAACGTGGCCACCTGCGCGTCCCCGACAGCAAGGCCTTTCAAGCCGAGGGAGTCGATCAGGCGTCCCGCCTGGATGTTGTTAGCATAATCATTTTTAAAGATACAGCCGCACGAGGGGAAGTCGAAGTGATGTGACTGGTGCCGTGCCCGCTCGATCTCGTCCATTCTCTCATGGATCGCAACGGGGTTTCCCGGCTGCCAGGCGAGGATGACCTCGCAGATAAGCCAGCCTTCCGCCGTGATGCCGGTGTGTTTGTAGGAAAAGTCTATCTCATCGGCGGTGAACGACCGAAGCCCCTTTTCTGGGTGCACGGCAACGAGACCGGTCAGGACGTCGGATACATTTTTATAGTCGTACCGGGCATTTCCCGCGATTGCACCGCCGATTGTCCCGGGGAGGAGATAGAGAAACTCGAGCCCTGTTTTCGCCTGTTCATGTGCCAGTTCGGCCAACGCGGACGATGGCATGCCCGCGCCGCAGGTAACCCAGTTTTCCGAGGGTTCACACCGGGTCATCTCCCGAAGGATGATAACAGCACCGTCCCAGTAGCCATCGCCGACGAGGGTGTTCGATCCTTCCCCGAGAACGTAGTAGTCGGTGTGGTTTCGACGAAATGCCTCCAGTATTTCAAGGAGCTCGGAAGCCGTTGTCGGGAAATACACTTCTCGTGCAACACCGCCGATTCGGTAGTGGGTAAAGGGTGCGATCGGTATGTTCTTTTTCGGTTGTATCATGTGTGTGCTCCAGCTCACCCCTTGATGGTTGGGTCGAGAATATCCCTGAGGCCGTCACCCAGGAGGTTGAATCCGATCACGGTTAGGAAGAGCGCCAAACCGGGAAATGTGTAAATCCAGGGCTTCGAAGCGGTGGCGAGGTACGCCTGACCCTCGGTGATCATGCGGCCCCATGAGGGAATGTGGGGCTCGGCGCCCAGACCGAGGAACGAGAGCCACGCTTCGGTGAGAATGTTTCCCGCAATACCAATGGACGCCGCAACAATGATGGGAGCGGCGGCATTGGGCAGGACATGCCGTACCAGCGTACGAAGCCAGGTGAACCCGAGCGCTATCGAGGCGATGACATATTCCTCGTTCTTGATTTCGAGAACCCGGGCGCGGACGAGACGTGCGATGGTTGTCCAGCCGATAAATCCGAGAACCAAGAATATCTTGTTCACCGAAGGATTCTCGAAGATTGCCATCACCGCAAGCGCAAGAAGTGCCGCAGGAAGCGCGAGAAAGACGTCGGTAAGCCGCATGATGACCGAATCAACCAGGCCGCCGAAATACCCGGAAAGCGCCCCCAGGACGATACCGATGCAGAGAGAGATGGTCATCGCCAGGATTCCCACCTTGAGCGATATACGCGTCCCGTAAATTACCCGCGCGAAGACATCCCGCCCGAGGCTGTCGGTTCCGAAGATATGAGAGATAGAGGGGGCATGCTCCTTCGTATCCAGGTTGATCTCATAGGGATCCCTCTGGGCGATCAGGGGTGAGAACACGGCGCTCAGGAAGAAGATTGAGACGATTACCAACCCGATGAGCGCATTACGCGACCTTGTTAGCTGTTGCAAAAACGAAGGTGTGCGATGTACTTCTTTGTTCATGTTCACTCCTGCTCAAAAACGACGGGTGATCGGTTTCTGTACTCCCTTTTTCAGGTGCCATCACCGTTTTTCACCAGCTTTGTCAG
>CAYWBT010000206.1:0-5936 GCA_964456585.1 uncultured bacterium | reverse complement strand
GTTCTTCGGGCGTTCGGCGTCGATGGGTTGAAACACCGGATCGGGGCAATCGAATTTTTCGAGTATGCCGTGCTCGAGCCGCCAGACGCGGTCGGAAAACCGCCGCAGAAACGGGAGGTGGTGTTCGATAAGCAGCACGGATATGTCAAACTGCTTGACCCAGTCCGCCACGAATGACAGCGTCGCGCTTACATTGAAGGCGTCCATGTACTGCGTCGGCTCGTCGAGCACGAGGATCTGCGGTCGTTGCATGAGTGCGGCGCCGACCGCCACCCGCTGGATTTCACCCATCGAGAGCTCGCGGGGATCTCGTTCGAGCACTTTTTCGAGGCGGAGTCCCTCGACAACGCGCGAGAAATCCTTCTGTACAACATCCTCATCCCAACATCGTTTCCTCGGCGTGAAAAGAATCTCCTCCTGCACCGTCCGGGAAAACATCTGGAACGAGGGATCCTGGAACACGATCGCGGCAGGGGTGCGATCGACGCGTGACGGTACCGTTCGTCTGACCGAGCCACTGATATCCGCCGCAATGAAGTCGGGGATGATGCCGGCCGCAAGGAGCCCGAGCACCGTTTTCCCGCTCCCCGAGGGGCCGGTGATACCGGTAATGGTGCCCGGTTGTACGGTGAGGGTGATCGAGGTGAGTTGCGGTTCCATTTCCGTTCGGAACCGGAGGGTGACATCTTCGAACTCGAGCACGTTACGATGTCCTCCATGACTGTATCCGGTCAACCCATCCGCTCCTGACGACCGACTTCCAGACGAGGTAGGCGAGATGGACGGCGATGACATTGAGAACGATCGTGGTGGCCAGGTTGATGCCGAACATGACCTGCACAACGCGGCTCCAGGGCATGCCGAACAGCAGCCGGATTCCCATAAAACAGAAGAGATTGACTGTCCCGCCGATGACACCCGCAATCAAGAGCCTCGGATAGAGCCTGGTTCTCAAGAGCGACATGAGGCTGTCCAGAATAACGCCGTACATCACCGCCGGGATGATTTTCAGAAATCCGGGGATGCCGCCGAAACTGGCCGGCTCGGCGAGTATCGCGAGGATGCCGAACACAAATTCATAGAGTATAAGGGTACCGTATTTATCGACGACGAGCCGGGTGATCAGCATCATCATGATCGGGAGAATCATATCGACCCTGATAACCTCCAGAACGCCCGTTGCCGCCAGTACCGGTCGGAGCACGAGGCCGAGTGCAAAGTCGAGCCCGATCATGGATGCGATGAAGAGGAGCTCGACAGTGTTATATTTATGGTGTTTCAATGTTAAAGGTATCCATATTATAATATTCGTGCTATTGTACACAAGATACAAAAAAGTCTCTTCACGGCAAAGAAAAAAATCGTGCGCCGTCTGTTCTGAACAATTTTGCTGTTGCGTCTGCCCGGCAAATGTGCTATGTATTCTTTCAGATGGCACAACTTGGATTTTTTCACTCATCACAGGGAAGCTTTCACGTATGACCGAACATACAGCTACCAATAAACTCTGCCTGGCGTGCATCCATCCCTGCAAGCAGGACACGACATCGAAAATCGTAAGCTGTCCGAAATTCCAGAAAATTCCTTCCGACCGGCAGTTCCGCACGCTGGTGGACGAAATCAACGAGGCGGAAACCAGGGCGAAAAAGCTCCAGAAACGGATCCGGAACACAATCGAAACCACCCTGGGCGTAAACACGGAAGAACATCAAGCTGATTGTGAGAACGAAGAAAATGAAGATACGATAGAATAACAGGTATTCCACAGCCGGGGTACGCACATGTGCAGGACACAACGACTACACCGTCCCGGTTGCCTAATCCTTATAGGGACTTCCGGGAGACATGACCATGAAACGACGTGACGTTATCAGGACCATCCCACTGTTCGGTGCGGGATTGTATGGTTTTTCCGTGCAGGCCCTCGCCCGCAAGGGGAAAAGAAAACCGCTCTGCCTCGAGTACCTCTCACGAGTATCCGCCCTGTTCGAGCGAATCGTCCGAACCGAAACCGACAATTTGCTCGAAGCATCGTACGCCATTGCGAGGACCCGGAGGAACGGCGGCTCCTGTTTCTGCCAGTGGGAGACCGGACATTCATTCGATGGCGACATGTTTCCCAACCGTCATGGCAACACCGGCATTTTCACCATGGGCTACACGATGGGCACCCCGGCGGTCGAACCGAAGTCCGGCGACCTCCTGCTCGCAAGCGTCTTGCGAAAACCGCTAGACGATCCGCGAAAAAAGGGACTTTTTGTCATCGGCGGCCCGACACCGTGGTGTGGCGATACCGCAAACATCGAGCTTTTGACCGAACGCAACCAGGCGCTGAAAATTAAACCCTATTCGGACATCTGGATCGAGACCTACATCCCGACACGCGGTGCCCTCATGTGGCTACCCGGTGAAACCGTTCCCCTGGGGCCCACCTCCGGCGCACTCGGCATGGTAACCTACTGGGCGATGCTGGCCGATGCGGTCAGGGTGCTCGCCCGTGATGGCGGTACGGTCGAAGTTTACGGCGACGAGCCCGCACTCGGCGACACCGCACCTTACGCGAGCCTTGATAAACCGCTCGCCGGGGACTATTTTGCCGCCTCTCTCGGCGAGATCGGCCAGATCGAGGCCGAATATGGCACACTCCAGCAGATCGCTCGCGCTGCAACGGATGCCATTCTCTCTGGAGGAAAGCTCTACGTTTACAGCCGGTATCATGAGGCACTCTGCGCAGAGGCGAGCGGTAAGCGCGGCGGACTGGCCCTCATCAATACAACCCATGCGGAGGATAAAAACTTTCAGGGTACCGCGCGCGACTTCATGATCATGGGCATCTACCAGCCCGACGATCCGGTCGATCTCAAAATGCTCGCACACTACCGCTCAAAAGGATTGAAGATCGCCGTGATCGGCCCGTCAACTCGCAACGGAACGGTGCCGAAGGGGAAAACTGTTCCCGGCGAAGCGGACTTTCACCTCGGTCTCATGAACGACACCTACGGTTTATTCGCGGTACCGGGAGTCCCGAAAAAAATCTGCCCGACCTCGGGTCTCATGGTCAACCTCATGTTCTGGTCGGTTGCCATCGAACTCGCCGAGGAAATCATCCGCCGTACCGGAAACACGCCGGGTGTCCTGTCAACCGGCGCGATTATCGGCGGTTCCGATCAGCGGAGACGGCGGACGGAACTGGTGAAACGCCGCGGCTACTGATAACACCGAATCTGCACACCGATTCCCGAGATAATCCTGTCAAAGCACTCCTCCGGCGCTCGTATTTCCTGGTGAGGACAAGGCACACCATCCTGTAGCACATATAAATAATAAATATTCTTAGAGTATTACTAAATAATATATTGTGCTATTGTGATTTTTTCCATATATTCACGGCATCTCAATTACTTTCACGCGTGTTCAGGAGGATGCCATGCTGAGAATTATAGGGATGAATGTAGTGTGCTTCGTGGTCTTGGGCTTCTTCTCGTGGGGTTATGCGGACGACGATGTCCGCACCTACGAGACGGAAGAAACAGTCGTTACCGCAACCAAACAGGCTGTGGAGCCGGAAAAGGTTCCCCAGGCGGTGACAGTCATCACCCCGGAAGAGATTCGAAACACACCGGCATACAATGTCGGCGAGATGCTCGATCTAGTACCGGGAGTCAGGATCATTCGTGCCGGATCTGTCGGCGCTTCGAACGGCGTCTCCATACGATCTTTGAACGGTGGCCCCTCATCGAATAAGACCCTCGTGCTCGTTGACGGAAGGCCGGTGAACGACGCATGGACGGGCGGCGTTAACTGGCACGCCATACCGATGGAGATGGTGGACCGGGTCGAGGTTATGCGTGGCCCCGGGTCCGCCCTCTATGGTTCCCAGGCATCTGGCGGAGTGATCAGCGTCTTCACGAGAAAACCGGCGGAAGGTTTCCACGGCTGGCTGTCGATCAGGCAGGAGTTGAATTCGTCCGGCGAGATCGCCGACACACAGGCTGACGGGTACGGGCGCCCGGAGATACGTGCGACAAAACTCGGGTTGAACGGCACCTTCGGGGGAAAAGCATCAAGCCATTTTGTCTCGCTCGGATACCGTGATGCAACGCAATCGTTCCCAACTCCCACCGAGAACACATGGGATAACTACGACCTCATGTATACGGGAAACTATGAGCATACCGGGACGTTTTCTTCACAACTCTCGCTCGATATTCACAGAAATGCATGGGACTACCGTGCCGAGCGATCCCCCTATGAAGATGCCAACGATTCATTTGCCGGCGATTACTCGCTCAAGTGGCAGACCGGTCGCGGCACCCTGAATAGTCGCCTGTACCTGAATCGCCTCAAAAATGAAAACACCGTGTACGGTGTCAACCTGGGAACCGGCACCACCTCCCGCAGGGTCGGCGTCATGACGGATTACACCCTGCTGCTCTCGCCAACCTCCCTACTCATTTTCGGGCTGGACACCGCCTATGACACTGCCGATGTTGACTACGAAAAGACTGTGGTGAACATGACCTATCGCGCCATCGATATGGTGAATATTCATGACAGTAAAACCGGGATGGTCTCTCAAGTTGCGGCGGACACCTACGTTGGCACATACGGCGCGAATTCCCGTGCGTACGATCAGCATAACATCGCGCTCTTCGCCCAGTATAGCCGTGATATCGGCGAAAAGCTCTCCCTCGTTGCGGGCGGACGTTACGATTTTCATTCGGAGTTCGGCACGATTTTTAATCCGAAGGCGGGCTTCTCCTACGAACTCTTCGAGCAGGACGGGTTCGCCACCAATCTGAAGGTCAACTACGGCACCGCGTTCCGTGCTCCGCCCATGTGGGGCATCTTCTCGCAGTCACTCGACGGCTACGGGAATGCCGACCTGAAACCGGAAAAAACACAGAACACCGACATTGGGATTTTCCAGCGCCTGGGTGATTTTGGACATGCCGAACTGACCCTTTTCCACATGGATGTCACCGACCTGCTTATCAACGACAAGCTCGGTACGACCGGTGAGGGATACTTCGTCTTCGTTCCGACGGAAGCCGGTGTGGATACCGCGCAGTTCAATTATCGAAAAAATCTCGGCAGCTACTCGCCGAAGGGGGTTGAGCTGGGATTCAATGTAAAACCGCACAGTCAGCTCACCATCAGGGGCTCCTACACCTATCTTGATCCGGGCGACTTCACATTCCAGACATCGCGAAACCGTTACAACATCGGTGTTGGCGGCTTCATCCCCCTCGGTGACTTCAGGATCGAAGGCGAGATGGTGTATAACTATACCGGCGATGGCTACTTTTTTGACTACGAGGCACGACCGTTCGACGCATTCGGCCTTACCGGGGGACGATTGACGCTGGATTACCAGGACCGCTACCGGATATCGCTCTACGGGAACAACCTTACCGATGAAACCTACCAACTCTGGCACTACGCCTGGCAGCCGGGAAGAACCATCATGCTCGCCCTGGAAGCGAAGATTTAGGGCCGCACCAAAACTCCCGGGGCGGGAGCAATCTACTTGACACCCGTGAACAGGGACAGGATCTTCCGCGCGTTCTTGTTGTAGATTTTCTCAAGGACCTCGTCGGGAAGATAGACACCGTAAATCATCCATCGTCCCTGGAGGTGATGGCCGCCGGTCGGATCGAAGTACTCGTCGTCCGTTTCGAGGAAGCGGTAGTAAATCCGGTATGCCTCCGCATCGCAGGGTGTATCGGTGCCGAAGAGAACGCGATCCTGGTAGTCGATCAGGAACTTTCGTGCCGCGCGGGGCTGACGGCCGAGGTCGCCGATGCGCGCGCAGATATCCACGTAGAAGTTGGGAAAGGTATCGAGCCACCGGGCGACAACATCGAGTTCCTCCGGCAGCGTTCCCACGTGCGCACCGACAAAGATCGTTTTCGGGTGTCGGGCGAACATCCGGT
>CAYWBT010000205.1:0-5939 GCA_964456585.1 uncultured bacterium | reverse complement strand
ACACCGAGAAGATCGTTCTCACCAGGAAACTGAAAAAACAGGGCGGACAGTGGCGCTTGAATCCGCTGAAACTATCATTCCCGGACGGCCTTTACCTCGGAACACTCCGCGCATTCGGTAACGGCGAAGTGCTCTCGGAAACCCAGTTCACCGTGCACATCGCCCCAAAAAACATCGGCGGCACACACCCCCGCCTCTGGTTCGACGCGGAGAAAAAGAAACTGATCGAAGCCCGGCTCACAAGCGACCGGTTCAAGAAGGTCTCCACCGAAATCACCGACAACGCAAAAAGACGGCGTGAATCGTTACCTGTCGAATCGCTTACGTTCGACCTGGATCAGTTCCCCGACGAGCGGTGGCTGCCCACCTGGTCGGCATGGGGATCGCACATCTATCCGACGGGCGATGCGCTGTATTGGAATTCACTCGCCTACACATTCCTCGGCGACCGGACCGCCGGTGAATATGCGAAGGACGCCCTCGTGAAACTCGCGAAATTCGACAACTGGACCCATCCCTGGCAGACCAAACGCGGCCGCTTCTCCGAGCACCGTTCGGGCGCGTGGTCGCATAGCCTGTCGCTCGCGTATGACCTGACGTACGATTTGATGACTGAGGATGAACGGGTGTTGATCCGCAAGGCATTCATGACCAATCTCATCGGCGGAGTCCACAAAACCTACGTGATCAATAACAATGTGACCTGCAATACCTCCAACTGGATCGCCCATGTCGCCGGAGGTTCCATGATGATGCAGGCGGCAATCTTCGGTGACGGCCCCGATGTTGCTAATCTGGAACCCTACTTCACCGGCGCGGCGATGAAGCTGTACGACTTCATCGAGAAGGTGGTGGATTCGGACGGCGCCTGGGGAGAAGGTCTCGGCTATAACGGCTACAGTTTCCGCACTATGGCCCAGAGCCTGCCTTCGCTCATGAACGTGTTCAATATCGATATGTCACGGCCGCTCAACGGCAGCTACCGTGAATACATCTGGGCGGGACCGGTCACGGCGAAACAATACTTCTACCACGGGGATACGGGAGGAAACCTCAATCCGATCCCGGACTGGGCGTGGCTGCTCGAGAAAAACCGCGATCCGCTCCTCGGATGGTACTATAACTTCCTCAAGTTCGGCGATTTCAAGTCGAATACCTCGGCAAGTATCCAGAGTTATATGTCAAAGGTCGAGGGGAATCACTCATTCATGGACGTCCTCTACGAGACACTCGACGTGCCGGTGAACGATCCGTTCGACGAGAATCCGGTCAGGTGCTTCCGCGGTGTCGGCACCACGGTCTTCAAGAGCGGCTGGGAACCCGACGATTTCATCTTCGTCATGCGCACCGGGCCGTTCTATAATCATCAGCACATTGATCAGGGGACGTTCTGGCTCGCCGACCGCGGCAGCCTCTTTTTCGAGGAGCGGCACGGGAGTACATACTATGACGATCCGCTCTACCAGCCCTGGTATACCCAGCCGGTCGCACACTCGACCATCCTCATCGATGGCAACCACCAGAGCCAGCGCACCGGCGATCACCGCACCTTCGCCGAGGGATTCGAGGATTACGCAACGGTGACACACTTCCTCGACGGCACACACGCCGCGTTTGTCACGGGCGATATCGGACGGCTCTACTTCGGCGCGGTCAAAGGCCTCAGGCGGAACGTCCTCTACCTGAAACCGCGGACGCTGCTCATGCTCGATACGGTCGATCCCGCCGACCGGGATGTCGATGTCACCCTGCTCTACCAGACCCAACGCCTTCAGGACATCGTGCCCGGCGAACAGCTCTCGAAAATAACAAAAACCACCAGAACGCTCCTCGGATCGGAAGCTCAAGCGGTGTCTTCCGCTCCTGCCAACACGCTATTCATCAGGCACCTGTTCCCGGAATCTGTTGCAGTCAAGGCAGTCGAAACACCTCACTACCTTCACACGCTGAATCGGATGAAACCCCTTGTCAAGGAGGGGATGCTTACGTTGACCGCGAAGACCGACGGCACTCCGCTCGTTGTGGCAAACCTGCTGACAACTGACCAGGAAACCATTTCCAGTGAAGCAGGTAAGGGGTATGTTTCCGGCTCGGTGAACGGAAGGCCGTACGCCTTCTCGACCACTCCCGGCGAGACGTACACGGCGATCGGGGTCACGACCGATGCGCTCGCGGTGACCGGCGATGAAGAGACGTTTTTCGCCGCCCAGTGCCGTTCTCTCTCCCGCGGAGGAGCGCTGCTGCTCGAAGCCGACGCACCCATGACCTGCGAATTCTCCCCCGCCGGTGTCAAATACTATCGCTGCAGCGACGGTGAAGTTTCGCTTGGCGTTCCGAAAAAACCCTCCCGCGTCATGGTCAACGGGAAAAAGGTGTCGTCCCGCTATGATGCCGGGCGCAAAGCGGTGGTGCTCACGCTTCCCGCCGGAGAGGGAATGGTGACCTTCTGAGCGAGAACTCCCGCAGACCTGTAAAAATCCACCGTACCGACCGACAGGTGCGGCATTACCGTGATAGGGAATTTTAAAAAATGGGTAAGCTGTCTACCATAGACCTCGTTATTGTCATTGTATATCTCGCCGGAATCATGGTATTCGGATACCGCATCGGGAAGTTCATCAAGAGTGACAGTGATTACTTCCTCGGGGGAAAGCGTCTCCCCTGGTGGGCGATCGGCATGTCGATGGTGGTTTCCGACATCGGTGCTCTCGAACTCGTGGGGATTGCCGGCGCTGCCTACATGTACGGTATCGCTGTGGCCAACTTCGACTGGATCGGTTGCGTCCCGGCGATGATTGTCGGCGCTTTCATCTTCATACCCCACTACTGGCGGTCGAAGGTCTTTACCATCCCCGAATTCCTCGGTCTCCGCTACAACCAGTTCGTCCGCGTCCTTGTTGCGGTGATATGGGGCGTTTTCTTCATGTTCATGCTGGGGATCTTTTTCTATACCGCCGCTAAGACGATGAACATCCTGATGGGCTGGCCGATTTATCTCTCTATATTCATTGTCGCCCTCGTTGTGGGTGTGTACACCCTGTTCGGCGGGCTTGCCGCGGTTGTGTATACTGATGCGATACAGTGTGTCGTGCTCTTTGCAGGGAGCATTGTCATTCTCACGATCGCCCTGGTGAAGGTCGGGGGCTGGGGAAACCTGGTCGATACGGTGACCACCATGAGCGGACACTACCGTCACCACTTCGAGCTCATGGCTCCCGCCGATACACCGACACCGTACGGCTGGGCGGGAATTCTCTTCGGCCTGGCGTTCGTATTGTCACCGGCGTACTGGCTCGGTAACCAGGCAATCGTCCAGCGAAACATGGGCGCCCGCTCGGAATACGACGCCAAGAAGAGCGTGCTCTGGGGCGCGTTTCTCAAGTTGTTCATCCCCATCATACTCGTCGTGCCGGGCCTTGCCGGCATCGCACTCTTCCCGGGACTCGAGCACGGCGATGACATCTACCCGATCCTGATTCACGAACTGCTGCCGCCCGGGTTGACCGGGCTGGTATTCGCGGCATTTCTCGCGGCACTGATGTCGAGCGTCGATTCCTACCTCAACAGCGCAGCAACACTCTGGACCAAGGATATCTACCAAGAGTATATCTCGTCCGGGCGGGACGAGCGCCACTACATGATCGTGGGCAAGGTATTCACCGGCGCCTTTGTTATCATCGGCATTGTTCTCGCGCCGCTGACCGAGCGGTTTTCGAGCATCTTCGGTTACTTCCAGGCCATGCTCAGTATTTTCCAGGGTCCGCTGCTCGCCCTCATCGTTCTCGGTCTCTTGTGGCCGCGCGCGAACGGCACGGGTGCTGTCGCGGGGATCATTCTCGGTGTTGCCACCTCGGGCACCCTCTTCTGGATCAAGGATCAGGTCTTTACCATCCCCGATCCGTTTTTATACATCGCCTGGTGGGCATTCCTCGTCGGCCTCATCGCCACAGTGGTGGGGAGCCTGCTGACAAAACCGGAGCCTCCCGAAAAGATTGAGCACCTGCTTTTCAAGTGGGGGAGAAAAAGCCCGGGAGGACATGATTCATGATAAAACACCTGATTGTCACCGTTGCGAATGCTATCGGAACCCGCCTGTTTGACATAATCATGATGGTGCCCATGGGGATTGTCCGCCTGATCTTCCTCGGTGTTTTCGTGCTGCTCGCCCTCTGGGTGCTGAGTCTCCCACCCCAGCAACCTGACGGGGGAAAGAAAACTATCTGGGGAGATTTACGTCTGTTCGCACTCGTTGTTCTCGTTTTACAGTCTCTGTTCTACCTGATTTTTTGACGGGTGCACGGTCAATGTGTTCCGATGAAAATAGAGATAGGGAATACCCCTCCGGGAAGGTATTTGAACGCATGAGCGATACACAACAGATAGGCGGGGAGCAAAAAGAATGAACAATGAAAAGATTCTACTTCGACAGCAGGAACGTCTCGTATCTCTCGATGCTTTTCGGGGCTTCACCATGATTCTCCTGGTGTCGGGCAGTTTTGGGCTTTTTTATCTGAAAGACTACCCCATCTTGGGATTTTTTGCCCGACAGGTAACCCACCATCCCTGGAACGGCATGCGTTTCTGGGACCTGATTCAGCCGTTCTTCATGTTCATTGTCGGGGTCGCCATGCCGTTTTCATTTGCGAAACGGTGGGCACGGGGAGAGTCATGGAACCAGACGTTTCTCCATGTTATACGACGATCTGTACTACTCTTTTTGCTCGGAGTAATGCTTCACTGTTCGTACCAGGGGAAACTCACCTGGGAACTGTGGAACGTCCTCACCCAACTCTCGTTCACCTACTTCATCGCGTTTCTGTTCATGCGGAAACCGATCAGGACCCAGATTATCATCTCGCTCGCCATTCTGCTTGGGAATTACCTCGCCTACCGGTTCATCCCCCTTCCCGGCGTGTCCGATCCCTGGATGAAGGATCACAACCTGGGCGCCTTCATGGACAGGATTCTCATGGGTAAGATCAATCCGGGCGGCGGATGGGTGACCATCAATTTCATCGGGTCGACCGCCCATACCATGTGGGGAGTCATCGCGGGTCTCGTTCTCGCAAGCGACCGCACCGACAGGCAGAAACTGAAACTGCTCGTTCTCGGCGGTGTCATCGGTGTTGTGCTCGGCCTGGCGCTCGATCCTATAACGCCGATCATCAAACGCATCTGCACGAGTTCGTTCATTATCAACAGCGGCGGCTGGTCATTGTTGGCGCTTGCCCTGTTCTACTGGCTCGTTGATGTCAAAGGCTACCGGCGGGGAGTATGGTTCATGGTGGTTGTCGGTATGAATCCGCTATTCATCTACCTGTTTGCTGAACTCCTGGGATCGTGGACCAATGATTTCATCGGCATCTTTACCTTGCCGTTTCTCGAACATCTCGGTATTGCCGGAAAGATTCTTCAGCAGAATATCAGGCTCCTCGCGTACTGGTACCTCGCATACTGGCTCTATAAACGAAACATTACCATAAGAATATGAGGATATCATCGCAACCTGGAACAGTCGGGAGGAACTCCCGCACTGATATCACATCGTTTATAAAAAAACTACATTCTCCACGTATACCAGAGGAGGTGAAAGCGTGAGACGATTCGGAATAACAGCTCTTGCCCTGACTTTCGCAGTCCTGGGAGCTTGCGGTACCGGAGAACAGGGAGCATCCGACAAGACCACCGGTACGATGGCATCCGAGACGAAAACGATCAGCATCGACGAACTGCGCGACAAGATCGCCGGCGGTTGGGCAGGCAAGATGATCGGCGTTTCCTACGGCGCGCCCACCGAGTTCCGCGCACGGGGCAGGACCTACGAAGATCCCATCAACTGGGATCTCAAGTCGATCGAGAATTCCATTTATCAGGATGACATCTATGTCCAACTCAGCTTCATGATGACCATGGACCGGTACGGCATCGATGCGCCGGCG
>CAYWBT010000204.1:0-5954 GCA_964456585.1 uncultured bacterium | reverse complement strand
AGAAAAGTCCCTGGTCGAGGGCATCAAGTATGCGCTTGCCATGGAAAAAATCCTTTCCGCGCGGGGAATCGACATACTCGCCATGAACGACATCATCGATGAGATGCACCGTGTGTTTGGACTGAGGCCGTGCCTGGTGAATCCACGCCTCTCTGCGACCGGGGTTGTTGTCGCCATGGAGGCCGATATCGCGGCGGCGATCGCGATGTACATTCTCCGGCTCTTTACCGGAGAGGCCCCCTTCTACACCGAGGTTTTTACCGCCGACCTGGACAAAAACACGCTTCTTCTGGGGCATGCCGGTTATCATGATACGGTCAACCGAGACCCATCCTATCCGGTGCGAATCATACCTGACGTTGAGTACCAGAATACCGATCCGTACGGTGCCTGTACCTACTTCAAGTTCAAGCCGGGGCCGGTAACCGTTGTCAACAGCGTTTATAACGGTGAAAGACTCCGGTGGATGGTATTCGAGGGCGAATCGCTTCCCGGCCCGCCTCTGCTCGAGGGGAACTGTCACCTTCACACCCGAATCGATCTGCCGGTACGCGAATTTTACCGCCGCATGATCAGTATCGGTGTCAGCCAGCATTGTATTGTCATTCCGGGACACCACCTGCAGAGTATGACAATACTTGGTGACGTGCTCGATATTGAATTCTGCAGGCTTTCATGAGGTATGCTGCATTTTCCACCGGGCCATTAAAAAATCCCGAGTTTTATCCGCCGGTTTTTATGGTAAACATCATGAAAATACCACCACCGTGGATTATGTACGCTGAAATCCCGCACAGCATTCAGCACGAAGAATCCACACTGCTCAGGACTCGTCCTCAAAACGGATGATGATGTCTTTCCTGAGCGCCAGCCCGGTTTCAACTTCTCCCGCCTTGAGGAGAGCGGAAGCGAATGCACATGATGAGTGCGGAATGAAGGTTTTCAGTCTGTCGGGTAATTCCCCGTTCGGTGTCATCTCCATAAGCGGATTGAAGATAAGTGCATCATTGGGAATCTTGTTCAGATTGGGGCAGGTAGTTACAAGCGTGGTTTTCACTTCATATTCGCCTGTTTTTTCCACGGTAATTTTCGTTGAAAGCCCACAAATTCCCGGTTCCAGTGTAACGGTTGTCATGGTACGCTCCAAAATATATGAACATAGCTAATTCAATATATCAATAAAATAACGATTTTTACCTCCCCGGGCACAAGGATTTTCTCTTCTCTTCGGTTGTGAACTCGGGGATAATTTATACAGATTGCACTGCGCACTTCACCGTAGAGAAAACCGGACGAAACGGAATTGCCATTCAGGAAAATTATTGCATATAAAGTAAAAATATAATATTATTGTAAAATATATTAATTAGCGTTTCTTGGATAATGAAACACGGGATTATTCTTATGTCGGCAGACACTCCCCTGATATATATCGTTGACAATGAAATTGAAATCTGCGAGCTTTTCAAGGATTTTTTCAATTTTATCGGGTATGAGTCGTTATATGAATGTAACGGCGAGAAAGCACTCAAGGATATTGAGACAATCGAGTACGATCTCATGTTTGTCGACCTTCGTCTGAATACGATCACAGGCCTCGACATTCTGAAAAAATCGAAGAAGATCAAACCGCTCTCGGAAGTTATCCTCGTGACCGGTTACGGCAGCGAAGAAACAATTCTACAGGCCCTTCAGGAGGGTGCTTCATCTTTCATCCAGAAACCGATCTCCTTTACTGAGATCAAGATCAAAACCGAGGAAACACTCGCACAGCACAGATTTACTGTCAAAACCCACCACCTCCATCAGATGATCGGGGAAAACAATCCCGAGTTCGAAAGACATCTGAATGATCTCGTTCAACTTGAAAAATTATCCAAGTTTCTGGACCTGACCATCGATATCACCTCGTTGTACGATTCGCTCCTCACCGGGATATCAAATATTATTACGGCAGATTATTATACGTTTCTCTTTTTCGACGATGTAAACAAGGAAATGATAATCTACCCTCCTCACCATAGAAATCCCCAGTCCCTGACTACTATTCAGAATGAGGTAACCCGATATTTTGAAAAAATCTCCAATACCACCGTTGACGATACCCTCCAAGTCAGGATACTTGAGGCTGCCATTGAGGAGAAAGAAGTACGTCACACGAGGGAAAAACTATCGAATATTTATGTTCCCATTCTAATCGGGAACTCGATACGGGGTATTCTCTGCGTATCGGGCAAGACGTTCGATAACGAGGAACATATTCAGGACCTGCTGCGCATCATCTCAAAGAGACTTTCGGGTGTGCTGACCAATGCCACCCTTCATCGCGATACAAAACTCCTGGCCCTCACGGACGGTCTTACCGGGCTCTTGAATCGTCGTGCCTTTTATGAACGGTTAAAGAGTGAATATGAGCGTTTTCGACGATACGGTACGTACCTGTCGCTTATCGTGGCTGATTTCGATAACCTGAAGACAATCAACGACAGCTACGGCCATCCCGTCGGGGATGAGGTGATCAAAAAAATCGGTGATATCCTCGGGATCACGACACGTGAATCCGATGTGCTCGCCCGTTATGGAGGTGATGAGTTTGTCGTCGTGCTTCCCCAGACAAATTCTGAGAATGCAACAAATATGGCAGAGCGTATCCGAAAAAACATTGAATCGTGTGCCTTTGAGATCAACGATATAACTTTCAATTGCTCGATTTCCATCGGTGTTGCCACCGCACCTGTTACCGGTATCGACTCTGCAGACGATCTTCTCGAATGTTCCGACCAAGCTCTGTATGAATCAAAAAGAACCGGTAGAAACAAGGTTACTGTGTTCAGCAAATAGCGCCATGGTACTCTACCAGAAACAATTTATATCTATCGACGTTATTTCAGTGTCTGGTCATGCTGTCAGGGAGCGGCATAAAGCTCTGATTTTCCCCCGACACGAGCGAACGGGGATGGTCCATCGAGGAAAATTAGTTGCCAGGCAATTGTTTCATCGTCCTCGAACGAAGCCTTCGGGGCGTACTTCCCACAAAAGTGAATGTTACCGGCAAGGAGTATAGATCGAATGGTCGTCAGTCTCTTTAACAAAATTAAAGATTCGTTATCGAAAACACGTCGCGAACTTATCGGGTCGCTGAGCGGTATTCTTCCGATCGGGGCAACGATTACCGATGAGGTGCTCGAGGGGGTCGAGGAGGTTCTCTACGAGGCTGACCTCGGAGTAGAAACCGCCGAAAAACTGGTTGAAAAACTTCGTGAGAATGCCCTGGCGATCAAACGGTGCGAAACCGATCCCTACGTGGTCATGAAAGACGCAGTGCTCGAAATTATCGGAAAACATGACAGCACCTGCACCGTGACCGGGGAGGAGAAAAAGCCGCAGGTGATTCTGGTTATCGGGGTGAACGGCGTTGGCAAGACCACGACGATCGGCAAGCTGGCCATGCAGTTAAGAAAACAGGGGAAGTCGGTACTTCTTGCGGCATGTGATACCTTCCGGGCTGCAGCCATCGAACAGCTCGAAATCTGGGCCGAGCGTGCGGATTCCGAATTCATCAAGGCACACGCCAATGCCGATGCCGCTTCGGTCGCCTTCGATGCGGTTACCCGGGCGAAGGCGCGGGGTACCGATGTCGTGCTCATCGACACAGCCGGCCGCCTGCATACCTCGTTCAATCTCCTTAATGAGTTGAAAAAGATTCGCCACGTCCTCGGCAAGGCCGATCCGGACACTCCCCAGGAAATTCTGCTCGTGCTGGATGCAACAACCGGCCAGAACGCGTTAAGCCAGGCTGAAACATTCAAGAGAGAACTCGATGTGACCGGCATCGTGCTGACAAAGCTGGATGGCACAGCGAAGGGCGGCATCGTGGTTTCCATCATCGAAAAGCTCGGCATCCCGGTCAAGCTCATCGGTATTGGTGAGGGAATCGATGATCTCCGTGACTTCGATCCCCGGGTTTATACTGAGGCACTCTTCGCCATCGAACCTGCGAAACGATGACTTCCGGTACGAGACATAAAAAATTCTATATATTTACTTGTTTTGTAAAGGATTTAAAAGTATATTTCGGTTGTTTCATGATCGTTCGATAACCGTGTTCGTCTACTGATGACAGCAGGGTAATCGGTGGTAACGTAAATTTGTGCTTGACTGAAAATATTTTTTTATTACAATAAAGTACTTTACATCCGCACTAGCAACGGGCGAGACAGAACGCATTCTTTCCCCGGGATGTCCTCGATATTGCGAGGGACCGATGATCAACAGGCTCGACATACACGTGCTGCTTCTGAACCAGAATTTCGTTCCGATCACTGTCTGCAATGCCAGAAGGGCCATCATCATGGTGCTTGCAGGAAAAGCAGAGATCATCGAGACCACAGAGTTTCTCATTCATTCGGTAACCAGGTCGTTTACCGTTCCCTCCATTATCAGGCTTGTCACGTTTGTCCGGGTACCCCGTCGCTGGCGGGTGCAACTCTCCAAGCAGAATATCTTACGCCGTGACCGCGGTATTTGCCAGTATTGTGGAAAAATGGATGTTGACATGACGATAGATCATATTCTTCCGCGCTCGCTCGGCGGCCAAGAAACATGGGAGAACCTTGTCTGCGCCTGTTCGGACTGTAACAACAAGAAGGGGAACAGAACCCCGCTGGAAGCGGGCATGAATCTGCTGAAACAACCGAAAAAACCGAATTTTATCTCACTCCTCATTTCCCATAGGATCACAACCGATGATACCTGGGGGACGTATATCAAGTTCGGGTAACGCTTCATCCGGGGTAAAGTCCGCCTGGCGCCGAATCTCCCTGTCACGGTTCGGAACAAGCTGTCGAACTAGTACCCTGTCGACGAGGATCACATAAATCTCATTTATGGGTGTGACTTCTTATCACCTTCATTCAGTATGACGGATAAAAACGATTTTTCAAAATCTCCCGAGGTTGAACACAGCGGGAGTCGTGTTCATGCATCGAATGACCGCACTGAAAACGGGAGCGAACAACTCATCAAGTCACCGCAAACTCCACATAAAGGCACGTTTCGTGTTCACCTCTCCCTGTTTGAGGGACCAGTAGATCTTCTGTTGTACCTCATTAAAAAGAATGAACTTGATATACATGAGATACCACTCTCTCAGATCGTGAAAGACTACCTCGAATATGCTGAGCTATTTCAGCTTGTCGATCTCGAGAGTGCAGGAGATTTCCTCATTGTTGCCGCGGCACTCATGAAAATCAAAACACGAAGCCTTTTCCACGAGAACGAGCCCGATGAAGAGGAACTGGATATTACCACCACGAAAGACGAACTCATGCGTTACTTACGGGAATTCGAGAAGCTCGGCGGCGTCGCTGAAAAGCTTGCGGAAAAAGAGAAGGAGCGCCTGGGCGTGTACCCGCGCGGAGGAGAAAGGGGCAGAATCGTCGAACATCTTTCCGGCACGGTGCCCGAACCTGATTATGCGCTCTTCGACCTGTTTTCCGCCCTGCGTGACGTGCTGAAAAATGCGCCGAAAACAACACCGCACGATGTTGAACTTTTCAATGTCACCTCCGAGATGAAGCAGCGCGAGCTCATGCAGCATCTCGCGCGGAAGGGGAAGATAGATTTTATCGAGTATGTTACCGGACAGCCGAAACTCATCATTGTGGTCACCTTCATCGCCATGCTCGAACTGATAAAGCAGCGTAAAATCGTCGTCAAACAATCGAAACAATTTGGGAAAATACTGGTCTATGCAAGGGCACATGACAAGAGCGCGGATAATTGAAGCTGTTCTCTTCGCCTCGGACACAACGGTTGAGGCGCTCCGGCTCATGGAGATTATCGAAGATTTTTCGGATTCTTCAGAGCTGTTGGACATTATTAATGAGCTGAACCGTGAGTATGACCGTGAGGGACGGCCGTTCCGAATCATTGAAGTGGCTGGTGGTTTCCAA
>CAYWBT010000203.1:0-6039 GCA_964456585.1 uncultured bacterium | reverse complement strand
CCCAGCCGTTGATATTAATCGCGTCGGCGATGTTGCTCATACGGATGTTTTCCAAATTGCGCCCGTGGAAGTAGTGCAGGTTCCTCCCCAGGCTCATGGTCAGATCATCAACCGTCGGATAGGCCGAGCGGAAACCGCTCTCATCGAGGAACCGGTCATAGGCTTCGTACCAGTCGAGGTGCTCCATCTCACGGAAGCCTGTTGCGCCGGTAACCATAAGCTCATCCCTGATTTTTTCCAGCCGCACCATGGTGCCGAACGCCCCCTCCTCACCCCAGAAGATGATCTCGTCCTTACGCAAACGGTTCAGCGAATCAGCGGGCACCGGAGCGGTCGGCGCGTCGACCACACCGCGCACAAAGTAGCGGGGATTGTTATAGTTTTCGTCCACATACCCGGCATAGGCGAACCAGTGGTGATGATCCCACCAGCCACCATAATGGAGTGTGTTGTCAAACGGCCGCATGTGGAGTTTGAACGGATCCGGCTCGATCCTCTGGTCATAAGGGATCGTCCGGTTCCGGTCGCTGTTGTAGGTGACGATGCGAGCGGGATCGAGGTTATGAACCATGAGCACGTTGCGGATATCGTCGTCGTCGGGATCTTTTCCCGCCTCGTTCTTAAAGTTGTAAATGATCATCGAGGGACATGAACGGTCCCTTATGATCATTCGTTTCAGCTTTTCCCTGCGCCAGGCAAGCGCCTGTTCATCGGGGCCTTCGATGTTATCCTGCCTGTTGGGAATCACACGGTAACCACCCGGTTCCTCGTAGGTGAAAAGCCCCATCCGGTCGGCGTAGTCCATGACCGGCGGCTGGCCGATTGCCCGGTGCAAAAGCATCATGTTATAGCCGAGGTCGACGAGGTTTTTCATGTCTCGCTCCGCCATCTCGGGTGTGGCGAACATACCGTTTTTCGGCCAGAAACCGCGTGTCATGGCGGCGATGATAACGACGCGTTTGCCGTTCAGGTAAAATCGTTCGTCGCCGTTCTTCTTCCCGATATCGAACCATCGGAAACCGAACCGTTGGCTTGTGGTATCGACCATCTTCTTGTCGCTCGAAGTGAACGTCACCGATGATTCGTACAGGTTCGCCTGCTTGAACGTCCGGTGCCCTGCGAGTTCCCAGAGCTTCGCCTTCGGCGCATCGACTTCAAACGTGACAACCGAACCATCGGCAGGAACTGTCACCGTGGCGGTTTTTTGCCAGATAACGTTCGCCGGTTTCTTCCACTCGTGCACGACGAGCGTGACCTTCCCCCGCTGCGACGTGCCGGCGGAATTGCCGAGCGTGACAAACACGTCGGCTTTCCGGGGATTGGGCTTGTTCTGGACATAGATGTCGTCCACATGAACAGTGTCGATCGCCCGCACCCTGACCGGCCCGGTTATGCCGCCGAAACCGTGCACCGCCGGGACGAGGTTTTCCCCCCAGCGCATGAGAATATTGTCATTCCAGCTGAAATTTCCGACCGGATCGGTAATACGAACATCGATGCGGTTTTCACCATCGAAGGTCACCGCATCGGTCGCATCAACCTCGAATGGTGTGTTACCGATAACGTCGTATCCGACAAGCTTTCGGTTGACAAACACTTCCGCCCGGAGGTTAACCGATTCGAAGCGTATCACAATCCGCTTGCCACGGAGATCGGGATCGAGTTTGAAGGCGGTGCTCCACCATGAGACGCCCACATAATCGCCGCCGGTATCGGGAATGACACCGCCGATCGCACCCCAGAAGTGCTCTTCAACCGTGCCGGGAACCTTTACAACCTTGTCGCACCCGGTCTCGAGGGCATCCCACCCGCATGTCGGCTGGTTGACCGGCAGACTCGATATATCGACCGGTGGCAGGTACACATCGTCATGATACCAGTCTGCGGCATGGTCGAGCCAGAGTCTCCAGCCTTCGCCGGATAGTTCCCGTTCCCACCTGCCCGGACCGGCGGATGAGGCGGTTACCGTAAGCACCAATACAAAAAACGCGAGAACACAATGCCTGTATTTCATGGAAGTCTCCTGTTTGAGGTAGAGGGATCACCTGCAACCGATGAATCATCGTATCGAATTTCAACTCGTTGTACACCCGCCTAAAACCGGGCGTACAGCTACCGGTAGAACACAGTATCACGGGGGAACAACCTGCATAAATATACGTTTATCACGCCGGTTCGCAAGTATTTCTCATGTCGATACCCCTCGTTACCAATAAGGGTATACGGGAGGGAATGTATGGGAGATGTCAGGGATTACAGGTATCTGAGTCCGTTATCATCGACACCGTAGATGTAAAGGCCGAGCTTCGTCCGCTTGAGGAGGCGGTAATCCTTTAGTCTCTCCACACCCTTCTCGGTAAGCATGAAGATGGGAATCTTTTCGATGTTGTTTTCACCGAGTCCGCGCTCGTTTGCGATTCTGAGGTAGGGAACTTCACGGGGATCGTGTCCCATGAGCCATGTGGTCACCGCATCAACCGCAACCATGGAACGCCCCGCTGTCACAAAATTGGAGAGAAAGATACCGTTGTCACCCCGCGAGAAGACACCTTCCACCATATTCAGGTAGGGCTTGGGCAGCACTTCGACCATGTCCATCATGCGCTGTGCCCAGATTTCCGCCCAGAATATCCGTGAATCTGCGATGTCGGAATTTCTGAGATACTCTTCGTATCCACCGGCGGTCCGATACGCCTGGTAAAATCCGCCCTCGTCCCAGTACTTGTAGCCCTTCCGGGCATGCCGCACATAGGAACGCTCGATAGCCACACGGAAATCGGGATTAAAATCGTCCATCAATTTTCTGCGCCACTTGTCCAGATGGGTCCAGGAATCACAGATGTGTCCGTATCCGCGCGGCATGACACCCTGAAGGTTCTTGATGGTGAGCGTCGTATACCCGACCTTGTGAACATGCGCATGCGCGAGGTTGATAAACGTGGTTCCGTATTCGAAGACCGGTCGATAGGTACAGAAGCGCTTTGCCACCATGCCGCTGGGATTTTCGTGCCAGACCAACTCTGATTTCTTGTAGTGCTTGAAATATTGTACATGCGCCTCGACCAGAGGAAGGTCGTGTCTGTTGAACAGATCCATGAGCCCGCTCTCGACATAGTGCTCGTGGCGCATTGCCCCGCGGGCACCGAGGGCGACATTGGAGTTGCCAAGATCGTGGAGCGTGTCGACGAGTCCCACCGTGAAATTCGGATGGACAAAACCGCCGGTGTTATAGCTCTGACCGGCCTTTCTGATACCGCCGACCATGTTCGGTTTGATGAACGTCTTTCCCCCCCGGTACGCACCCTTCTGGAAGAGGAGGCTTCCAACACGCCCGCCGAGCCGCTCCATCTGGTCGTTGCAGGAATTCCATGAACCACCCCAGTTGTGGTGGTCATTCACCCCGGCGGGGATGAAAAACACTGCATCGGGATTATCAAGAATTTCTTCGCGAAGAACCGGTGCGGTATTATCCGCTTCACGCTTCTCCATGAGTTCAACAGCATCCTGGATACGTAAACCGGTACTTTTCAGCTTGGCGTCGGGTTCGTAGGATACATCCTTCCCGCGAATAAACACATTTCTCGCAAAGGATTGCGTTGTCATGGCCGCACCGAGGGCACTCAATAAAAACGTTCTTCTTTTCATTACCGCACCTCGATGTTGTTTCTCGATTCAAAACAAAAATGGCACTGAGAAACTCCGTGCCCCCAATGCCTGATTACACTTCCCGTTATGGTGGTGGGGGATGGATTCGAACCATCGAAAGCTGAGCTGACAGATTTACAGTCTGTTCCCTTTAGCCACTCGGGAACCCCACCATCTTAACAAGCACTCAAAAATAAAAAAAAAATTTGTTGAATGCAAGCAATTGTTTGCTGTTTTATTGAACAAAAAATTTCATTATATTGAATATATGTGCGGAGTAACTTATACTCACCGGGTACTGCGCAGCCTGGGAACGATATATCACGCGCAATTCACAAAGTCAGGCCGTGGCACTGAATGAGATAACGTTCTTCTACCCGTGCATTGTTTTAGAATACCGTGCGCTTTTCCTGATAATTAAGCGCGAAGCAGATGGTTACATTTCGTACCGGGGCGTGTGAAGAGATGAATTCACTACCCTCATGGTATCAATACTTTATCCCAACAATCCATTGGAGGTGCTGAATGCTCGGAAGACTCTTTACCCTGATGCAGATCGTGTTCTTTGTGATTTCAACCTTGACTGCGGTGGCAACATCCGATGTCCACGCCCAGCAATCAAAAAAAGTATCCGGAACGGAAGTCTTTGAATCCCTCAATCAGCTCGACCACCGTCCGCTCGATCCGAAGATCGATCCCGATATCAATATGTTCCTGGGCAGCTGGCAGGAATCGATACCCTACAATACCCATGGCGCCATCACCGAGCGGGCGATCCTGACCGCCAGCGAAAACGATCCCGTGTGGCCGACCAGAAAGGGAGAAGTGCTCCACTATGCGAAGCGGTTCTCTCGCGGAACACTCGATCCGCTTGCATCCACCACGCCGACGAAGCTCAAGGGCGAACAGGAGGTTTTCTACATCTTCTCCGGTAAGGGTGTTATCAAGGCCGGGAAGAAAACCGCCGATCTGCGCGACGGTATCTTTGTGCTCGTACCCGAAGGCCTCGAATTCACCATTACCAATACCTGCGGTGAAAATCCCCTGGTCATGTACATCATCTGCGAAGCGACACCGTCCGGATTCCGCCCGAATGACAATATCCTCGTGAAGGACGAAAAGGCCATGCCGAACAGGGATGCGGGCTATCTCAAGGTGCACTGGAGCCACAACGGTAAGAATATCTTCACCGTGGCCGATGGTCTCGCCACACTCGAAGCGGTTAACATACTCACCTTCAACGCCATGACCATCGGTCAGCCGCACAGCCACGGCGAAGGCATGGAAGAAGTGTGGATGGTCGTTTCCGGCAAGAACCTCGCCTTCCTCGGCAAAGAAATCCGCTGGCAGTGTGCGGGAACGGCATACAAGGTGCCGCCGACTGGATTTACGCCGCACTCGAACATCAACACCACCGAGGAGCCGATCAAGTTCTTTTTCTTTGCACGCTGGCGTGACCACGAGCCGAGGAAATAATCATACACGTACTCTATAACAAGGGAAAACACTATGCCAGATGTTACGCAGGCACAGAATATCCTCAAGAACTGGAAAGGTGACACCTATGCGTTTGGCACCGACGTTCTTGATAAGACAGGTGAGTTTGCCAGATCGCTCGGTACCAAGGCGCTCCTGGTGGTTGCCGATCTCGGTCTCGACTGGATCGATGAAGTCTACCGGAAAGTAACCGCATCGCTCGATGCCAACGGGGTTCTCTGGACAGCCATACTCGGTGCCGGCCCGAATGCTCCCCGCGAGGACGTCTACCGGATAGCAAACGAGATAACCAAGAACTGCCCCGATTCCATCGTGGCGGTCGGCGGGGGTAGCACTATCGATGCGGCGAAATTCGCGAGTGTCATCTCCACCTACTCCACGGGACAGGCGGTGAAACATCTTGGTGTTTCTCCAGCGCTTGCTTCGACAGTTGAACCATACTTCGGCGTGGGAAATGTAACGAAGATACAGGAACTCACGGGCGTTTCCCCGACCCCTGTCGTCGCCGTGCAGACGATCTCCTCTTCCGGCGCCCATCTCACCAAGTACTCCAATATCACCGATCCTATCAGCGGCCAGAAAAAGCTCATCGTCGATATGGCGGTCGTTCCCCCCCGGGCGGTGTTCGATTACCGTGTCACCGTTGGAGCACCGAAAGGATTGACCCTCGACGGCGGGCTCGATGGTATCGCCCACATGTGGGAAGTGTTTATGGGATCGACCGGCAAGGATTACTACGATACGATCAAGGAGATCGTGGTCACCGGTATTTCGCTCATCGTTGAGAGCCTGCCGAAAGCAATCGAAGCCCCGAATGATCTCGACGCCCGTGTTGCGCTCGGGTACGGCACCGATCTCGGCGGCTACGCCATCATGATCGGCGGCACAAACGGAGGG
>CAYWBT010000202.1:0-6093 GCA_964456585.1 uncultured bacterium | reverse complement strand
ATACAACCGCCTGTGGTGATGGTGCCATCACGGTTCGGGCAGGACAAACCGGCATCGATCGTTATTTTCTGGACCCGGCAGCCGAAACGTCTCCTGAGGGAAGTGTTGAGATCATTATAAGGAAGTTGTGACATGATGGCGGTATGTATTATATTGTGAACAGTTCATTTTTTATATTCGGTTGCCTGAGTCGAAGCGCGACGCCGCACCGGCTGGAAATGGGGAATGGTGCCACACATCCCACACCCTTTCAGAGTGCGTCTAAAAATTCCTTATCATCATTAATAGAGTACGGCAACCGGATGGGAAAGTCAAGAGAATTGCCGGAATGCGCCTGCCATGAGCCGGTATGCACACCGGATAACCGGGATCATCGTACCATGAATACTTCCCAACAGTATGATGTGATTGTCATCGGCGCCGGTCATGCGGGCTGCGAAGCCGCACTCGCTGCGGCACGCATGGGTTGCGAGACGCTCGTGCTCTCGATCAACCTCGACATGATAGCCCATATGCCCTGCTCGCCTTCCATCGGAGGCCTGGGAAAGGGACATCTCGTGAAGGAAATCGACGCGCTCGGCGGCGAAATGGCGAAGGTTGCCGATCGAACCGCCCTCCAATATCGCACCCTCAATACGAGCAAGGGTCCTGCAGTGCAGGGAACCCGCACACAGAACGACAAGGAACGGTACCGGTCGCTTATGAAGGGCATACTCGAGCATCAACCCGGACTCGAGGTTAAACAGGCGCTTATAGAAGAGTTGGTTATAGAGGATGGCAGAATTGTCGGTGTTCGGGACAATATCGGCGCCACGTTCATGGGTAAAGCCGTTATCCTGACTGCGGGGACGTTCCTCGATGGTCTCGTTCACATCGGCGACCACCGGATACCAGCGGGACGCGCCGGGGAATTCCCCGCTGTCAACCTCGCGGAAAACCTGAAAAAGCTGGGATTCGAATCTGGACGAATGAAGACAGGCACTCCGGCACGTCTCCGGCGCTCGACCATCGACTTCTCGCGGTTCACCGAGCAGGAGGGTAGTCAAGAGACACGGCCCTTCTCGATCTTCTCCGGATCGATTGATATCTCCCCGGTCTCGTGCTACATCGGCTTCACCAACGCGGCAACACACGAGATTATTGCCCGTAATCTTCAGTACTCCGCCCTCTACAGTGGTGCGATCAAGGGAGTGTCGGCACGCTACTGCCCTTCCCTTGAAGACAAAATCGTGAAATTCTCCGACAAAGATCGTCACCAGATCATTCTTGAACCGGAAGGACTGAACACCGAGGAAATCTATGCGAGCGGTCTCGGCAATTCCCTCCCGTACGACATACAGGTCGCCCTCGTTCGCTCTGTCGGAGGACTTGAAAAAGCGGAAATCATGCGTCCGGCCTACGCCATCGAGTATGACTTCATCCAGCCAACCCAGCTCACCGCCACCCTCGAGACGAAGAAAGTCAAGGAATTCTATCTCGCCGGGCAGGTCAACGGCACCTCCGGTTATGAGGAAGCGGCCGCCCAGGGTCTCTGGGCCGGGATAAACGCCGCGCTGAGCGTCCAGGGCAAACCTCCACTCATCATCGACCGTTCGGAGGGATATATCGGGGTGATGATCGACGATCTCGTTACCCTCGGTACGCGGGAACCATACCGCATGTTTACCTCTCGTGCCGAATATCGTCTGCTCCTCCGCGAAGACAATGCCGATATCCGGCTACTCGAACGGGGATACAAACTCGGCCTCCAATCCCGGGAAACTGTGGAAGCCCTTCGGGAGAAAATCAGGCTCATCGAAGAGGAAAGGGAGCGGATTGGAAAAACCCGACTCAAACCGTCCCGGGCTGTCAACGAACTCCTTGAAGCAAAACAGTCCACGCCCATTAAAACTTCCACCCCCTTCAATCTCCTCCTGAAGCGGCCCGAACTCACTTACGCCGACCTTAGCATGCTGGATGAACACATGCCCGACCTCCCGCCTGATGTCCGCCGTCAGGTTGAGATTCAGTGCAAATACGAAGGATACATCGAGCGGCAGATGAAGAATGTCCGGAAGTTCAAAGATATCGAGCGGATCAAGATACCACCGGACATCGACTATCGCATGATACCGTCCCTCTCCAACGAGCTTCGACAGAAACTGAGTGACATCCGTCCGGCATCCCTGGGACAAGCATCGAGAATTCCCGGCATCACTCCCGCAGCGCTTTCGGTTCTCATGATTTACCTGAAACGCCTTGCGGCTGATGATATCAGAGATAAACCATCCGGAAACACCCGGTAGTTTTACCTTGAGAGCACAAGAACAATCCGAACGGAACCTGAAAAGAAAACGATAAATAACATTGAGTTAACCACAAGGAGGATGCGCAGTGAAAACGGTACGGTGGGGAATCATTGGAGCAGCAAATATTTTCTTCAAATCGTTTCTTCTTCCCATGCAGAAGTCACCCCTGATGGAACTGTACGGTCTTGCATCGAGGGATCCGGAAAAATCGCAGCGGCTCTGCCATCGTTACAACATACCCAAAAGCTATGCCTCATACGAAGACCTGCTCGCCGACAGTTCAATTACCGCAGTGTACATTCCACTCCCGAATCATCTCCACCTGGAATGGATACAGAAGGCGGCTGATGCCGGGAAACACATTCTCTGCGAAAAGCCACTGGCCCTGAACGCGCGTGAAGCGGAGGAAGCGATCGCGTATACACGTAACAAGGGTGTGCTGCTCATGGAGGCGTTCATGTACCGTTTCCATCCGCAATGGATACGCGCCCGGGAACTTGTCGAAACGGAAAACATCGGCGGTATCAAGGCGGTGCAGACCTTCTTCAGCTATAACAACACCGATCCGCACAACATCAGGAACATTCGAGACATGGGCGGCGGCGCAATACTCGACATCGGGTGCTACGCCGTCTCGACAGCCCGTTACCTGTTCGGCAGGGAACCCCTCCGGGCAGTCAGCCTCGTAAACCGTGATCCCGCCTTTGAAACCGACATTCTCACGTCGGGGATGCTGGATTTTGGTGACGGTCATGCCATATTCACCGTGGGCACTCAGTCGTACCCCCATCAGAAGGTCGACATCATCGGTTCGGGCGGCCGCATCGAGATAGAAATACCCTTCAACACCTATACGGATAGCCCGGTGAATATCCGGGTGACCACCGGCATTGGAACGAGGGAACTTTTAATCGGCCCAGCCGACCAGTACGAGCTTCAATGCAAGCAGTTCTCCGAGGCGGTCATCAACGGACGAGCGGTTCCGACGCCGCCGGAAGATGCACTGAACAACATGCGCGCCCTCGATGCCCTGTTCCGGTCTGAGGAATCGGGCACCTGGGAAACACTGTAATTATAACACCGGAGGGAATACCCGCGTTAGAACAATCGGTACGGCGGAATGCTAGTCAACAGATTCCTTCACCCCTCGGCCCTTGAATGAATAACAGAAAGAGGAGTTCTTCCATGAACCACACGCTGCGGATACTGCTACTCCTACTCGCCGTGCTCTTCCTTGCTGTGTGTTCGACCACTCAGCAGGCGATTGAGCCGGCAACGAAGACTGCTCCGGTCCGGGTCATGGGACTTGACGATCCCATCCCGCTCGATCCCAACATCCTTATTGGCAGGCTGGAGAACGGTCTCACGTACTACCTGAAGAACAACTACAAGCCGGAAAAACGTGCAGAACTCCGCCTCGTCGTCAAAGCAGGATCGGTTCTCGAGGATGATAATCAGCGCGGGTTGGCGCACTTCGCCGAACACATGGCATTCAACGGCACCGAGAATTTCAACAAACAGGAACTGGTGGATTATCTCGAATCGATCGGCATGCGATTTGGCCCCGATCTCAACGCCTATACGAGCTTCGATGAAACGGTGTACATGCTCCAGGTTCCGACCAACAGTCTGGAGATTGTCGATACGGCGTTTCAGATACTCGAAGACTGGGCGCACCGGGTGAGCTATGAGAGCGAAGAGATCGACCGGGAACGCGGCGTTGTCATCGAGGAATGGCGTAGCGGAAGAGGCGCATCAGCACGAATGGTCGACAAGCAATTCCCGATCCTGCTGCAGGCATCGAAGTACGCGGAACGGCTCCCTATTGGAAAAGTGGAAGTGATCGAGAGCTTCGAGCACGATATACTCCGCAGCTTTTATCGTGACTGGTACCGACCCGATCTCATGGCGGTCATTGCGGTCGGAGATTTCGACCGTTCCCGGTTCGAACAACTGATACGGGATCATTTCTCAAGCCTGTCCCCGGTAAATAATCCACGCGATCGAACCTCGTTCCCCGTTCCCGGCCACGAAGAGACGCTGTTTGCGATTGCGACCGATCCGGAAGCGACGAGCACCTCGGTCGGCATCTACTACAAGCATGACGTGGAGCCGGAAAACAGGGTTGCGGATTACCGCAGGAACATCATCGAGGGTCTCTACAACGCCATGTTCAACCAGCGGCTCGAAGAACTGACGAAGCAGGCCGATCCGCCGTTCTTATACGGCTCTTCCGGTTCCGGCAGGTTTATCCGCACGAAGGAGTTCTATGTGCTCTCGGCAGGGGTCAAGGAGGACGGTATCGAGCGCGGTCTCGAAACGATCCTGACCGAAGCGGAACGAATCAGACGTTACGGTTTCACCGATTCTGAATTTGATCGCCAGAAGAAGGAAACGCTCCGCTTTATGGAACGGGCGTACAACGAGCGCGACAAATCAGAATCATCTCGGTTCGCGGCAGAATTCATCAGGAATTTCCTCATGGGAGAACCGATTCCCGGCATCGAATATGAATACGAACTTTTCAAAAAATACGTACCTGGTATCACCCTCGAAGAGGTCAACGCGCTTGCGGAACGGCTGATCACCGACCAAAACCGTGTCATCACAGTGAGCGGCCCGGAAAAAACCGGTGTTGTGATTCCCGGCGAGGCTGAACTGCTTGCGGTATTCGATTCGGTCGTACAGAAAACAATTCAGCCGTATGTCGACACGTTCTCGGACAAACCGCTGATTGCCACACCCCTGTCGCCTCTCCCGATAACCGACGAACGGGAGATCGAGGAAATCGGTATAACCGAGTGGCGGCTTGCGAACGGTATAACAGTCGTGCTTAAACCCACCGATTTCAAGAACGACGAAGTGATTTTCACCTCGTTCAGTCCCGGAGGAAACTCGCTCGTTCCCGACGAAAACATCATACCTGCCACCACCGCAACGAGCGTCGTTACCGAGGGCGGCGTCGGCGATTTTACCAAAATCGACCTCGAAAAGGCGCTCTCCGGGAAAGTGGTGAGCGTGTCCCCCTGGATCAGCGAACTTCAGGAGGGAATTTCCGGGAGC
This sequence comes from uncultured bacterium, assembly GCA_964456585.1. GTDB lineage: Bacteria > Latescibacterota > Latescibacteria > Latescibacterales > Latescibacteraceae > Latescibacter. The sequence continues at coordinate 742 of CAYWBT010000202.1, read as the reverse complement.
GCGTCTCCCCGTGACCTCGAAACCATGTTTCAACTCATTCACCTGTACATCACTGCTCCGCGGCTTGACAACGAGGCATTCCAAGCCTATACATCGCGAATCAAGGGATACATCGAAAACAGGAGCGCAAGCCCGGAGGCGGCGTTCAGTGACACCATCATGGTCACGATGGCGCAGTACAATCCACGCGTCCGCCCCTGGACACTTCACCTGATCGATGAAATGAACCTCGATGCCTCATACGCGATCTACCGCGACCGTTTCGCCGATGCCGGTGACTTTACCTTCTTCTTCGTGGGGAATTTCGAGCCCGAAACGATCAGGCCGCTCGTGGAGACTTATCTGGGGAGCCTCCCCTCACAAAACCGCGAGGAAACCTGGCAAGATACGGGTATCGAGCCGCCGAAGGGTGTCATCGCCAAGTCCGTATACCGCGGTCTCGAGAACAAGTGCCAGGTTAGAATCACCTTTACCGGGCCCTTTTCCTGGAGCCGCCAGAACCGTTACGATCTCCAGTCGATGATCGGTGTGCTTCGCATCCGCCTGCGGGAGGTTCTTCGCGAGGATAAGGGTGGCACGTACGGTGTCGGTGTATCAGCGTCCTTCTCCCACTTCCCGGATCAGGAATACACTATATCCATCGGTTTCGGCTGCGATCCGGAGCGTACCGAAGAGCTTATCACGTCGGTATTTTCCGAGATAGAAACTTTAAAGGAAACAGGTGCCGGAGAAGAATACCTTA
>CAYWBT010000201.1:0-6133 GCA_964456585.1 uncultured bacterium | reverse complement strand
ACTCCCTGCTCCTCGCCGGCATGTATCTCGTGGTACGTGAGTACTTCTACGCCGGGCTCGTGCTCAACCTGCTCGCGAGCTTCGTGTTCCTCGTGACGCTGTACCACCTGGTCAGGAAGGTGTTCAATCCGCTGACCGCTTTCATCACGATTGTCGCGGTCGGCCTCAATTTCTCCTTCCAGTCCTACACCTACCAGGCGGGCTCCGACCTGCCGTTCATGGCACTCTGCATACTCTCGATGTACTTCCTGTTCCGGAGCGGGAGAAGGCGTGACGTGGCGATTTCCGCGCTTTTCGGGGCACTCGCCTTCCTCACCCGGTACAACGGCGCCTTCATCGCGATGGGATCGGTTACCTACCTCGCCCTGTACGGTGCCCCGCTCCGTGAGCGCCTGAAACGCATCGGGCTGTGGGTAGGCATTTTCCTCCTCGCGGGCATGCCCTGGTTTGTGCCAAACTACCTGGTAACCGGCAACCCGGTTCACAACGACAATTATATCAACGTCATGCTTGAATTCTACGGACTCGAGGATAACGGGAGCCTCCGCGATGACTGGCACGGCAATCTCCCGAAGGAGTTCAGCGGCCTGGGGGATATCGTCCTCTATAATCCGGCCTACTTCGCGCGGCACCTTGCGGAAAACGCCGTTTCACATTTCGTCAAGGACATGCGGCTCCTCGTCAGGTGGCGGATGGGACTGTTCATTGTCATCGGGCTTTTCTTCCTCCCCTTTAATATGTCACGGCGCAGGTTCGCCTACTATTTCTTTGGTATTCTCTATTTCCTGATTCTGTCCGTCGTGTTCTATAATGACCGGTTTTCACTTTTCCTCCTCGCGGTGTATTTTCCGCTGGCGATCTGGCCGTACACGGGAAAAAAGTCGTTCGGCAGGGCACACGTACTCGCTCATCTCCTTTTAATTGCGCTCGTGCTCGTTACCGCGACCTACGCTGTTACCACGACAGTGGGTCTTTTCCAGAGCGCCACCATCAACGAGAGGATACTCCGAGGCTATAAAGAAATGGGCACCGCCCTCGGCAGAATCGAACAGGACCGGTCACAGAAGCTCATGGCCCGCAAGCCGCACGTTGCCTACTATGCAGAACTCTATCCCACCATGTTCCCTGAACTGGACACCGTGGACGAACTCGTTTCGTACTGCCGTGACAACGGTATCAGATATGTACTCTACAGCCCGGTCGAGTACTGGTCACGGCCGCAACTCCGTAATCTTTTCGATCCGGGATACCGTCACCCGATGCTCCAGGGTGTTTTTTCAAACGAAGCAGGGATCATTTTCCGGGTCAGCGCGTTTAAAGTTGATTGAAAACCAAATCCCGGCACAGGCGGGGAACACGAGGGGAAGTATTTCACTCGTCCGGCAGGCTGAAAATAACCATACCGTTCGACCGACGATAATAAATCGGGCGACACCGACAGGAATAATAAACGTTGTAACCTATGAGGAAGGCATCCATGGAGAAATCAAAAACACCGCCGAAAAAGGGCGAAAACCGAAAATTCAAGGCCGAAGTCAAACAGGTTCTCGATATCGTCATTCATTCACTCTACACGCACCGGGAAATATTCATCCGGGAACTCGTGTCGAATGCATCCGATGCCCTGGAAAAAATGCGGTACGAGTCATTGGTTGAGAAGGAGTATACCGACAAGGACGCTCCCTTCGAAATCAGGATTGCCACCGATACCGACAATCACACGATTTCCATCAGCGATACCGGTATCGGCTTGTCCCACGATGAACTTGTGAACAACCTGGGAACCATCGCCCGCTCCGGTACGCTCGAATATGTTAAGAATCTTACCGACCAGACTCGGACCGGCGAGGATATGATCGGCAAGTTCGGCGTCGGATTCTATTCGTCGTTTATGGCCGCCACCCGGGTGCGGGTGAAAACCAGGTCATACATTCCCGGGGAAAAAAGTTATGAGTGGATCAGCGATGGTGTCGGATCGTACAGCATTACCGAGGTCGACGATCTCCCGCGGGGGACATCGGTTATCATCGAACTCAAGGAAGACGCCCGTGAATACGAGCATGCCGACCGTATCAAGTCCATTGTGAAGAAATACTCGAACTTCGTCCCGTTCCCCATCTTCGTGAACGACGAACTGGTCAACACCATACAGGCGATCTGGCTGAAATCGACGTCCGATCTCACTGATTCCGAATATACGGAGTTCTTCAAATTCATATCAAATTCCGAGGACGAGCCGCTCTACCGTGTGCATCTCACTGCGGACGCCCCCATTCAGCTTGCTTCCATCCTGTACGTTCCGAAGGATAACCTGGAACAATTTGGATTCATGCGGCTGAAACCCTCGGTCGACCTCTACTGCAAGAAGATCCTCCTTCAGCAGAACGTGGAGAATCTCCTGCCGGACTACCTGCGGTTCGTCAGGGGTGTCATCGATTCAGCCGACCTCTCCCTCAACATCTCGCGCGAAACCATCCAGGACAACCTCGTGTTCCGTAAGCTCGCCAAGTTCCTGATCAAACGGGTGCTTCGCATGTTCCTGGACGAGGCAAAGAAAGATGCTGAGAAGTACACAACGTTCTGGCACACGTTCGGGATCTTTCTGAAGGAGGGCGCCACCACCGATTTCGAACATCGCACCGAAATCATGAAGCTGCTCAGGTTCACCTCGAGCGCAGTCAAGGATGATGAATTGGTCTCACTGGAAGACTATGTCGGCCGTCTCGGTGAGGGCAAGGACACCATCTACTATCTCAGCGGAAAAAACCGTGAAGAGATTGAGAAGGGCCCCTACCTGGAAGCATTTAAAAAACGGGATATCGAAGTGCTCTACCTCCTCGATCCTGTCGACGATTTTGTCATGACGTCGATCGGGGAATTCGAGGGCAAGAAGTTGGTGAGCGTTGATTCCGCCGATATCGACCTCCCCCCAGTGGAAGGCGAAGAGGAAGCGGAACTGCCGGCAGCGGATGTTGCCAACCTGATCGCTTGGATCAAGGATACCCTCGGGGATCGGGTATCCGATGTCCGCACCTCGAAGCGGGCCATCGATCGTCCGGCGATCATCGTCAATCCCGACACGGGTATCACAACCGGCATGCGTCGACTTATGAAGGCTTCCGGCAGGGATTTTGGTGCCGAAAGCCCCAAGGTGCTCGAAATAAACGCTGTTCACCCTCTTATCACCACCCTCTCCAGGCTACGTGAAGGCACCGCCGATAAGGGATTCCTCCAGACCTGCGCGGAACAGATCTACTTCAGCGCAATGGCAGAAGCGAACCTCCTGGACGATCAGCGCATTATGGTCGAACATGTCACCACCATCATGAATCGTGCCCTGGCAAGCGAGGAAAAGGCTCAGACGAAAAAGGGGAAGAAATAGAAGGGCTGACATCCATGATTGTTACCCGTGCAGAAACAGGAGGGAACGAGCGGACGGGATGGTCGCTACCCGTTGCACGGTGGCAAACATCCGCTCACCGGATTTGCGTGGGGCACTCGGATGCAACAGTGGGTACGTGCTACAGGAGGATTTCGAGTTCGATTCTCGAATATTTCGAGGTATCGATAACGACAGGTTTTATCTTCTTGTTGAACTTATCCCTGATGAGTACGATCGATGGGCGGTTGAGGTTGTTCTCGTTGATCTTCCCCACGACGCCGAGATACCCGATCAGGAGAGGATCGATGGCATTCTGGATCCTGACCATAGCACCGACCGGAAAGCCGGGAACAACCTTTAACAGGGTTTGAACGACGTTCTTGTTGTAGAGTGTCCCGGCCTTTTTCATGATTCGCTTGAGCGCCTGGCCGGGATCCAGCCGTTCCGTGCTGAGTGGATTGAACACCAGGTTATCGAAGGCATTGACAACGGCGCAGATTTCGGCGAGCCGATAAATACTTCCCTTTGTCACCCGATCATCCATCTGAATTGGCGCAAGGTTCTTGCCGGATAAGCCGATGGGGAATCCGCTCCCATTCTGGTATTCGTGATGCTGATTGACAATCTGTAATTCCATCGGCAAAAGGGGGGAGGCGCTGTTTGCAAGGAGGAGATACCCGAAGGTGGGGTGCTCACGGTAGAATTCTCCTATCTTGTTCGTTGTACCGCTGCCCTGCATTTGTGCCAGGATGACCTTGCCGATATCATGAAGGAAGGTTCCGAGCGCAAGAGCCTTCAATTCCTCCCGTGAAAATTTGTACCGCTTTCCAACCAGGATTGCGAGAACAGTGGTATTCAGGGCATGATCCATGAAGTACGAATCTTCCGTTTTGATCATGACCATGTTCATGAAATCGGCGCCGGCAGCGGAGATATCCTTCAGTATTTCATCGACCACGCTGCGAAACGCAAAGGATGCATCAATATCCCTCAAGTAGCCTTTCCTGATAAGTTCACTCGACTTGACACTGCTGAGTTCTCTGAATTTGTTACGTTTTTCTATTTCGCACATCGTTCCGGTCAGCTTTGATATCGCCAGTATCCTGACCTCGTCGGAGATCACATCCTCGGGGATGATGTCTTCGGTGCCCTCCTCCATGATATAGAGATGGGTGTAAGCCCGCGACCGGAGCATTTTCTTCATGTCGGCCGTAATACGATAACCGGCGCCGAGCATCAGCTTCCCGTTGATCTCGTACAGGGACTTCCCAAGTATCGCGCCGTCCTCGAGACTCTCTACTGCACACAACCGCATGAAACCACGCTTCCTAAAAAAGGGTGCTGTTTGGTATCTATCACCATTAATCTACGTTCGCGGGAAGGAACAGCTCCCCTTACCCCAGAAACTTCAGTTCTTAAAAAATGGCCGTGTCCTTCTGATAAAACAAAAAGGACATGACGACAGGTATTAGTTTTCTGTATTCAATTCCTCAAGAATCCGCGATGCCAGGTCATCAATTGCGACGCGCTCCACCGTTTCTCTGTCACGGATTCGGAGCTCAACGCATCCCTCCTTCAGGGTACGTTCCCCGATGACAACCGCGAGCGGCAGTCCGAAGAGATCGGCATCCTTGAACTTGACACCGGCACGTTCTTCACGATCATCGAGGAGCACGTCGATTCCCTTCTCGCGGAGCGTGTGGTATAAGTCTTCGGCGATCTCGACGCTTTGGTCATGCGAGACATTCAGTGGAAGGATGGCAACCATGAACGGGGCAATTTCCCGCGGCCAGATCATAGCGCCGTCTCGATAGTTCGTTTCGATGATGCAGGCCATGATGCGCTCGATCCCGATACCGTATGACCCCATGATTATCGGGTTGCTCGTACCATTCTCGTCGAGGAAGTAGGCGCCGAGCGCCTCGGAATACCGGGTGCCAAGCTTGAAGATATGACCGACCTCGATCGTACGGGCAACTTCGAGCTGTTCCCCGCATTTGCTGCAGGGTTCACCCGTCTGAATTGTCCGGAGTGAGGTGAAGCGCCCAACTGTGATATCCCGCTCCATGTCCACACCAGTCAGATGGTAATCATCCACGTTCGCCCCGGCAACGAGGCCGGTAGTACCCTCGAGAAGAGTATCGGCAATCACTTTTACGTTGTCGAGTCCGACGGGGCTGACAAATCCGATATCCGCGCCGGTGAGTTCCCGGACTTCTTCCGGCTCAGCAGGCCGACACTCGCCGACTGCCTGCATTAGTTTTCCCTCATCGACCTGGTGATCACCGCGAACGAGGACGAAGAAGCTTCCCTCTTTGCCAACATAGACCAGCGATTTGACCAGCAGCGAGGGATCGACTCCGAGAAAGCCCGACACATCCTCAATGGTGCGCTTCCCGGGGGTATGAACACGTTCCAGGTCGCCTTTCATGCCGTTCGCCTTTTCGACCCGGGAATCGGCAACTTCCTGGTTTGCCGCGTAACCGCAGAACGGACAGTGAACAATTTCATCATCACCGGCATCGGACAGAACCATGAACTCCTCGCAATCCCTGCCACCCATGGCGCCCGACGAGGCCGTGACAACCTTGACATCGAGCCCGGAACGCTGGTAAATCTTCAGGTACGCATCGCGCTGGAGCCGGTAGCTTTCATCGAGGCCCTCGGTCGTTGCATCGAGCGAATAGGCGTCCTTCATGAAGAACTGGCGCACTCTCAGGACACCTGACCGTGGGCGTACTTCGTCCCGGA
>CAYWBT010000200.1:3097-6180 GCA_964456585.1 uncultured bacterium | reverse complement strand
CCGTGTGTTTTTTCCGGATGCCCTGATCAACCCAATCCCAGATGAATCCCCCGATGAGACGCTTATGCGCGTAAATAACATCCCAGTAGTCCTGCAGGTTGCCGACCGAATTGCCCATCGCATGGGCGTATTCGCACATGACAATGGGTCGGTTGTCGAGGGGATTCTCCGCGGCTGGCGCCAGCCATTCTGTCGTGGAGTACATGCGACTGATAAGATCGACATACGGGTAGTCGATCTTTGTTCCCTGGGCTCCTTCGTGGTGAACAGGGCGTGTTGTGTCGTAGTCGTGAATCCACGCCGACATGGCGGCATGATTCGGCCCACACCCGGACTCATTGCCGAGCGACCAGACAATGACCGAGGGATGGTTCTTATCACGTTCCACAACGCTGATCGCACGATCCATGAAAGCGGTATGCCACGCTGCTGTATTCGAAAGCAGACCGTTCACCCCGTGCGATTCGAGGTTCGTTTCGTCGATCAGATAGATACCGTAGCGGTCGCAGAGATCGTACCAGCGTGGATCGTTGGCATAATGCGAGGTTCGTACCGCGTTGATATTGTTCCGTTTCATGAGTGCGATGTCTTGCATCATCCTCCCCACCGGTACCGCCCTGCCCGAGTCGGGATCGTGTTCGTGGCGATTGACACCGTAGAAGCGGATAGGTCGGCCATTGATCATGAATTGCCCGTCGGCAATCTCGACCGACCGGAATCCGAACCGGCAGCTCTCGGTCTCGACGATAGTCCCCCCACTATCGGTAAGCGACAGCACCACCGTATAGAGATGGGGTTGTTCCGCAGACCATTTCAAGGGGTTGTCAACATCTCCTTCGATGATGGGAAACGGCACCTTGCCCACCTGGGGGTAGCGCTCGTTCAGAATGGCGGCCACTTCGCGAGCGAGCGGTTCAGCAAACACCGGGCGATTATCCGGATCGTAGAGCTGCGCCTGCACAATCCAGCCCCCGACATCTACACCGTCATGGACCCGAAGTTTGGGACGAATCATGAGCGTGGCATCACGGTACTGTTCATCCAGTTCCGCGCGGACAAAGAAATCACTGATATGAACGGCAGGAGTCGAAAAAAGGTATACCGGGCGGAATATCCCGCTGAAACGCCACATATCCTGATCCTCGAGGTAACTGCCATCGCTCCAGCGGTAGACTTCGACCGCGAGCACATTCACGCCGGGCGCGAGGTGCTCGGTGATATTGAACTCGGCAGGGGTCATGCTTCCCTGACTGTAGCCAACCTCCTCGCCATTGACCCAAAGGTAGAATGCGCTTTTAACCCCGTCGAAATGAATGAATACCCGGCGGTCGTTCCAGCTGTCGGGAATGGTGAAATTGGTACGGTACGAACCGACCGGATTGTGGTCGTGGGGAATGTGGGGAGGATCGTTCTTGAAGGGATAGCGTATATTCGTGTAGATCGGTATTCCATAACCGTGCAACTGCCAGTTCGAGGGTACGGGAATGGTTTTCCACCCGCTCACATCGTAATCGGGGAGGTAGAATTCACGCGGGCGGTTGGCGGGCTTTTCGACCCAGTTGAATTTCCAGTCGCCGTCGAGGGACAGACGATACGGCGAGGATATTCGTTCTGCGACGAGCGCCGTTTCCACATCCGCATAGGGGATCAGGGTAGCATGCGCAGGCTCCTTGTTCCTGCCGATCACCGCCGGATTTTCCCAGTCGAGCTTTTCGGCTGCCACACTCTGGAAAGGAGAGCATAACAGGCAGACCACTATAATCAGACGTGCGGTAGCATACTTCCTTCTCATGGACGTACTCCGTTGTAGAGGGGTTATTCTTGGTTGTTGTCGATACATCGAATAGCGTAGTGGTAATATAGTACCATTGCACACCGAGGTCAACATGCCTTCAGATGATCCCGTATGAATAAAATGTTCCTTTCATTCCGTGCCGTGGCATGCTATTATTGAGGCTGAAGAGACGATACTATTCAGCTACCCATCTACCTATTTTGTGGGAGGTCAACCATGTCTCATCGGGGTGAAACGCGGCGGACTTTTTTGCAAAAAACTGCGGCCATCGGAGCAGCGGGTGCCGGGCTCGCCGGGAATGCTCTTCATGCCGCAACGGACTACCTGCCGACCTGGGAATCGCTCGACAGCCATCCCTGTCCAGCGTGGTTCAAGGATGCGAAATTCGGGATGTACTTCCACTGGGGAGTATGTTCCGTTCCCGGCTGGGCCCCGCGAAAATGGCGCGACGAGGATCAGGGTATCTCGTATGCGGAATGGTACTGGCACAGCATGATGAATGAGAATGATCCGACCTGTCGGTATCATCGAGAAACCTACGGTGATGATTTCTCCTCCTATGACGATTTCATCCCCCTGTTCACAGCGGAGCACTACGATCCAGCCGCCTGGGCGAAATTCGCGAAACAAGTCGGTGCACAATACATCTTCGTCAACACGAAACACCATGACGGCTTCTGTCACTGGCCCTCACGGTATACGAATCGCAATTCGGCAATGATGGGACCGAAGAGAGACCTGACCGGCCAGTTTGTAGAGGCGGCACAGCGTGAAGGGCTCAAGGTTGGATTCTACTACTCGTACTACGAATGGTACAATCCCCTCTATACGGGCAGGGCAATGCCGTACGCCGGCATTATCCCCGTGGATGATTTCGTGGACGATCTCATGATCCCGCAGATTCACGAACTCATTGACCTGTACCATCCTGACTTTCTCTACTTCGACGGCGAATGGGATCATCCGACCGAGTTCTGGAAGAGCCGGGAGTTCGTTGCATACTACTACAATCAGGCGCTCGCCCGGGGCCAGGAGGTACTGGTGAACGACCGGTTCGGCAGGCGCCCCGACGGCTCGGGAAGCAGGGGGAAACACGGCGATGTGTACAACGTGGAATATCACTTCGGTTCGGAGATCGAGGGGCTCTTGACACACAAGTGGTCGTATTGGCGCGGCATCGCAAAAACCTTCGGTTACAACCGTGACACCGATCCGGAAGACTGCCTCACGCCAAAGGAACTGATCACCATGTTCGTCGACGGTGTCAGCAAGAACGGTAACTTTGACA
>CAYWBT010000200.1:0-2997 GCA_964456585.1 uncultured bacterium | reverse complement strand
AAGGAACTGATCACCATGTTCGTCGACGGTGTCAGCAAGAACGGTAACTTTGACATCAACGTCGGCCCGACGGCGGAAGGCATCATCACCGAGGTGGAGAAACGACCGCTCATTGCGCTCGGAGAATGGCTCGCGGTCAATGGCGAAGCGATATACGGCACCCGTGTCCATAAACCCACTGAAGAGGGGGATATCCGGTTTACGCGAAAGGGTGACACGGTCTACGCGATCTTCCTTAAATGGCAGGGCGATACGTTCCACATAAAATCCCTGCGGGTGGTCGAAGGCTCAAAAATCACCATGCTGGGCGTTCCCGGGAGCCTGAAGTGGCGTCAGGATGCGAACGGCCTTACCATCGAATACCCGGCGTACAAATCACGACCCACGAAATGCGCCTATGCCTGGGCATTCAAGATACAAACCGTGCGGTAAGATTATACTTTTTAACTTGCGTTCGACTGGGACAATTTGTATGTTCCAAAAATATTCGATGCATTTATTCACCGGCAACCTTACATCTAAAACATAGCGATACATCCATGAATACTATTCTCGGAATATTCCTGCATGCTGTCGGCGGTTTCGCCGCGGGGAGTTTCTACATCCCGTTCAAGAAGGTGAAGAACTGGGCGTGGGAAAGCTATTGGATCATCAGCGGCATTTTCGCCTGGATCGTCGCACCCTGGATTGTGGCGTATCTGACCGTTCCCGACCTGCTCGCGGTTCTCGGCTCGAGTCCTCCCGGCAGTATGATTGCAAGCTATCTCTTCGGCATCCTCTGGGGTGTCGGCGGTCTCACGTTCGGACTTTCGATGCGGTATCTCGGCATATCGCTTGGCTATGCACTTGCCCTCGGATTCTGCGCCGCATTCGGCACAATTCTTCCTCCACTCTATTTTGGCACATTCGGCGACCTGATGATGCTCACATCGGGCCGTGTCACCCTCGGCGGCGTCGCGGTCTGCCTCGTCGGCATTGCAATCTGCGGCTGGGCCGGCATATCGAAGGAGCGTGAGCTGCCGGATGAACGCAAGAGAGAAACCATCAGGGAATTCGATTTCAGAAAGGGCCTCTGGATCGCGTTCATATGCGGTATCATGAGCGCGTGCTTCGCCTTCGGACTCGCCGCCGGAAAGCCCATCGCTCAACGTGCGGTTGAGCTTGGCACATCATCGCTTTTCCAGAACAGCCCCGTCTTTATACTTGTCACCGCCGGGGGATTCACCACGAATTTCATCTGGTGCATGTTTCTCAACTACAAGAACGGGACATCGGGCGACTATCTGAAGAGCGGAGATGCTTCACTCTTTCTGAACTACCTTTTCTCCGCTCTCGCCGGCACCATCTGGTATTTTCAGTTCATGTTCTACGGTATGGGAACGACAAAAATGGGAAGGTACGATTTTTCGAGTTGGAGCATTCACATGGCGTTCATCATCGTGTTCAGCAATATATGGGCACTGATTTTCCGTGAATGGAAAGGCTCGAGCAGGCGCACTCTCACTATTATCGTTGCGGGCATCCTCGTTCTCATCCTCTCGACTATGGTGATCGGCTTGGGGAATTTCATTGCAGCGCGCGGCATATGATCATGTGTGAGACAATTATTTGATCCCGGAGTAGCACAAAAAACCTTTCACGAGCACATACTATGACGCCAAAAGAACGGGTATCGACCGCCCTCACGCGGAACGGCCTGCCGGATACTGTCCCGATCCAGTTTGACCTAGCGCGGCCCCTCATCGAGCACTTCTCCCGGGAACTTTCGCTCGATCCCGGTTATGCACCCTCGTACTACGAAGACCTGACCTACCGCATTTCCGCGAACGAGATTCGAACCAGACTCGGCAGCGACGTTGTTGTCGTTGGCGGCACTGTGGCGGCGGGTTTTGTTCCCGCGGTCGTCGAGGGCGATATAACCGCGAATGAATTCGGCATGCACATGAAACCGACCGACCTGTACGTTGAAGTGGTTGACTGCCCGCTTAAGGACGTGCAAACCAGCGAAGATATCGATCGGTATCCCTTTCCTGATCCCGACGCTTTTGGACGGTTTTCGTATGCAAAAACAGATATCGAACGATTCGGCGGCGAGTATTTCATCATCGGCGATTGTGAACTGAGTATTCTCGAACTCGCCTGGCATCTGACCGGCCTGGAAAAGTACCTCATATCCCTCGCGATGCAGGAAGAATGGATCGGGAAACTCAACGACCTCGTGGAGAACTGGACGACGCGCATCGCGCTGAATCTGGCCAGGCTCGGTGTCGATGCGCTCTGGTTCGGCGAAGACCTCGGGACACAGACATCCACGTTGATAGCACCCGATGCCTGGCGACGCCTCTTCAAGCCCCGCTATGTACGAATGTTCGACACGATAAGGAAAGAAAATCCTACTATCATATTCATCATGCACTCGGACGGGGCTGTCGCACCGCTTCTCGGCGATTTCATCGACATGGGTGCCCATGTCTACAACCCGGTGCAGCCGAATGTCCCCGGATCCGATCCCAAGGAACTGAAAGCGCTGTACGGCGATTCGATCGCCTTCTTCGGCGGCATCGACCAGCAAAAACTGCTGCCCGAGGGCGATGCAGGAACGATACGGAACGAAATTCGCCGTCTCTGCACCGTTCTGGGCGAAGGCGGCGGCCTGCTCCTTGCCCCCGCCCACATCATTCAGGCGGATGTCACGCCGGACACCGTGAAGGTAATGATCGAGGCGGCCAGGGAATTCGGATGCTACTAATACCGGCGCACACTAACTACTACTATCCAGCGTCTGTCAAATCATCGACATACTCGCTGGCAGGTATACACCTCAGAGATAGTTGACCATATTCGTGTGGGGGGAGAAACTATGACGGTTCGCGAGCGATTCCACGAAGTCATGGAACATTTCAATACCGGTGTCAGCGCACCGAAGTGGGAATTCGGCTACTGGGGAAAGACAGTTGAAACCTGGTATGACGAGGGTCTGCCGAAGAACCGCTATCC
>CAYWBT010000199.1:0-6191 GCA_964456585.1 uncultured bacterium | reverse complement strand
CTCCTCAATTCGACTATGAGCACCTTCATGCTCGTGCTGCCCTTTATCGACAGTCTCTGGCACGGCGAAGGATTTCCGTACGACATGTTAGATCCCTGGGAGTGGCTCGTTGAAGTATCGGGTATCCCGTTCGGCATACCGTCCGAGATGCTTTCCGGGGAGCAGTACCTCGACCGCGGCATGCTCTTCGGCATCTGGCCGCGCATGGGCTGGGGCGCCGGCACAGAGAAGCAGCAGAAACTCTGGGCGTTCTTCGACCGGTTCGGTATTGAGAACGCCGAAATGCACGGATGGTGGGAGTTGAACAACGGTGTCACGGTCGATCGACCGGGTATCTATGTGACAGCCTTCACGCATCCGGAGAACGGGACGCTCCTCGTGGTTTCAAGCTGGCACCCGCCGCTCCAGCACTGGGTCGGCTTCTCCATCGACACGTCGCTTGCCCTCGACCGTGACCGGCTCGGACTTCCCAAGGGCAATCTCAGTGCGACCGACATCCTGACCGGCGAAGATCTCGACATCACGAGGCCGGTGCCGCTCAAAATGCCGAGGGAAGAGGTGAAATCGCAGTTCTTCGAGTACCGTTCGCTTATGAACGGCTTCGAGGGCAGACTCATCTGGGTGCGCAAGTGAGAGGGAAGATTGCCACCGGGTCTTTCTCCGGTTGTGGTAGATGCCAGCGACTAACACGGAGCGCGCCGGGAAGAAGGTATGTAATCGACGTAACGCACGTTTTTGCGACCGCACAGAGGATTCTGCTACGCGCCGGAGACTTATACCTATTTCCTTGCTTTTCCGGGGAAAAGGCCTTATTTTTCAAAGTGTTTATTGCTTTGAGAGGTTGAGCGGCGGTCTATCTCAGCCTGCCAGCCGGAACGGGAGTATCATGCCGGAAAAACTATCGATTATCGTACCCCTGTACAACGAGAGCGGGAGCCTCGAAGAGCTCCACGATCGGATAACCGCAGCCCTCGAACATTTGGATGGGGCCTACGAGATTCTGTTTGTCGATGACGGGTCGACGGACGATTCGTTCGCGGTGATAGAGCAGATCAGGGAGCGTAACGGGAACGTCCGGGTGCTTCGATTCAGGGCGAACTCGGGGAAGTCAGCTGCCCTCCAGGCGGGATTCGACGCCGCGACGGGAACGTATATCGTGACCATGGACGCCGACATCCAGGATGATCCCGCGGAGATACCGGCGCTCATCGCCGCCCTCGACGGTGGGCTCGACCTCGTGTCAGGGTGGAAAAAGGAACGGCACGATCCACTCTCGAAGAGACTACCCTCGAAGCTGTTCAACCTGGTTGTCCGGTTTTTCAGCGGAGTGAACCTGCACGATTTCAACTGCGGCCTGAAAGGCTACCGCCGTGAGGTCATCGATTCAGTCCGCATCTACGGGGAACTGCACCGGTTCATCCCCGTACTGGCGAAGTTTCACGGGTTCCGGGTCGGTGAGATAGCAGTCAGGCACCATCCGCGAAAACACGGGAAATCCAAGTACGGACTCAGACGGTTTGTCGCGGGATTCCTCGACCTTCTGACAGTGATACTGCTCACCAGGTACACCTCGAAACCCCTGCACTTTTTCGGTACGGTCGGACTCGGATTCTGCTTCTTCGGCGGGCTGATTAATGCTTACATTGTGAGCCTCTGGCTCAGGTTCCACAATATCCAGGGACGTCAACCGCTACTCGTCGGCGGGGTGTTTCTCTTCCTGCTTGGAATTCAATTCATATCCACCGGCCTTCTCGCCGAACTCATCATTCATGGTAGAATGGAGAAGGTCACAACATACAGGATCGATACCACTTCCAGCACATGAGAATCTGTTCGCTAACCCATACCTATCCGCGCTTCCCCTGTGATATCAACGCCCCGTTCGTCGAGTCACTCATGGAGTATATCGCCGGAAAGGGGAACGATGTCTCTGTTCTCACTGCTTACGATCCGCAATGGAAACGCGCGCAGGACGATCACACAATCGATCTCAGGACGTACCGTTACATCTGGCCGGACAGCCTGCATATTCTCGCGTACTCGCGTACCATCGAGGGGAACATCCGCTTCAGAAAGCGGGTACTCCTGCTCGCGCCGTTCCTCTTCCTGGGGGCGTACCGGGCATTTTTGAAGCTCGTGCGTGAAAAGAAACCGGATATACTGCACGCCCATTGGCTGCTCCCCAACGGTTTTATTGCGGGATTGGTTTCACGTATGACCGGTATCCCGCTCATTATCCAGACACACGGTTCCGATATCTTCACTTCCGAGAAGAACGCGCTGTTCCGTGCGATGGCGAGATATGCCGGGTCACGGGCGCACTATATAGTGGTGCCGAGCCCAGAGCATATTGAACGGCTTGAGGCAATCGGCCTCGACAGGGACAAAATAGGCCTTGTCCCCAATACGGTCGAAGCTGATTTTTCGGCGGATGTGACACCTGAAGATGTCGCATCCCTGAAACGAAAGCTTGGGATTTCACCCGGGAAGAAGGTCGTGCTCGCTATGGGACGGATGGTTCATGTCAAGGGATTTGACTACCTGCTCAGGGCCTTCCGGACAATCGCTGACCGCAGGAGCGATGTGATGCTCGTCCTTGCGGGAAGCGGGGTACTCTTTGACGATATGAAAAAGATGTCGCATAAGCTGGGTATAGGAGACCGGGTGATCATGCCCGGCGCCGTTATGCGTGACGATGTACCGGTGTACTTCAGGATGGCGGATATTTTTGTCGTCCCCTCCGTACGGCACGAGAGCGGTGCGGTGGACGGTTTGCCGGTGGTTGTTCCCGAGGCCATGGCGGCGGGCCTCCCGGTTGTCGCTTCGAACGTGGGCGGCATACCGGTCGTTATCAGGGACGGGTATAACGGGGTGCTCGTGCCGGAACGGAACGCCGAAGCGCTCTCCGTCGCAATCGATTCCCTGCTGGACGACCATGTCCTCGGAAAGCAGTACGGGGAACGGTCGCAGCGTATTATCGAGACCGGTGTCAATTACGTTGCGGTCAGCAATCACTTCTGCCGGCTGTATGAGGAAATTACCGTGAGACACACTCCTCACGCAGAAATGCCATCATTCAAAATACCAATGGGATGACCATCTATGAATCTTAAAAAAATCGTCCTCTTTTCTGCAAAAATTATCCTCGCCGCACTCGTCGTCTATTATATCAGCCGGGCGATCATCGCAAACTGGGAGGAAATACAGGGCTATAATTGGTCTCTCGATCCGCTGCTGTTGATCCTGTCGTGCGTTTTCTTTATCCTCGGGTACGCATCGCTACCGTGGGTCTGGCGTAAATTAATTCATTACCTTGGGTTCGAACTCTCATTCGGGAACGCATGGGACATATTTTTCATCGGAAGCCTCGGGCGGTATGTACCGGGCAAGGTCTGGGCGATTGCCGGCATGGCGTACATGGCAGAGAAAGAGGGAATCCCCGCTGCAATCGCGGGAACGTCGGTCGTAATGGCGCAGGCGTACTCCCTGTTATCTTCGGTTGTGTTTTTCATTATTTTTATTATATTTAGAGGTGTTCAGACGACTGAGACCTGGCTGCTCTGGTTCCTGCCGGTCGGTATCATGATGGCAGTGGTGTTTCTCTTTCCGAGAAACCTTGAGCGCGCCCTGAACATTGTTCTCAGGCTGATAGGAAGAGAGCCGATTACATTCAGGATTACACCCCTTACGGCGCTGAAGATGATCGGATGGTATGCGCTCACCTGGCTGATCTTTGGGATTGCATTCTGGTTCTTCGTGTCTGCGATAACCGGTGCGGGAATTTTTAATCCCATGTTCGCAACAGGAGTCTATGTCATATCGAATGTTGTGGGATTCCTGGCGTTTGTCATGCCGGCGGGGATCGGCGTCAGAGAAGGGATCATCGGGTACTTACTCATGAATTCCGTTTCGGTTGGTGTTGGACTGGTGATTGGGGGACTCTCGCGTTTCATCATGACCATTATAGAGATTGTGTTATCGCTTTCAGCCTTGCTGCGCAGGGGATATTTTTATGGGAAGGAAAAAAAGGCTAAAGGGGAATAATCCACACGAAACATCCCCGATGGAAGGACAGCGCCGGGAGAATTCAGCGGTGCTCACGATACTCCGCGGACCACAGGCAAAGTGGGTATTCTGTGCGATTTACCTGGCCATCACCATCTTTTTGTTTCGGGATTTTCTCTTTAACCGTAACATGATGCTGTACGGCAGCGACACGATCCCCGACGGTATTTACACGCGGCAGTACTACAAGGACTACCATGCTGAATTCGGCGGCATTCCCCGGTGGAATTCCTTCATTCTCGGTGGCCTGCCGTTCATCGACGCCATGCACGGCGATACCTTCTACCCGATGGCATGGTTGAAGTTCTTCATGCCCTTGAAACGGGCGCTCGGTCACAAGCTTGTCTGGCATGTGTTTCTCGCCGGCATCGGTATGTACTTTTTTCTGCGGACATTGAAACTGCGGCGTGAAGCGGCCTTTCTCGGCGGATTGATGTACCTGCTCGCACCCTCGTTCGTTTCCTGGGCGTATGGGGGTCACGATGCGAAAATGTATGTCATCGCCCTCCTGCCGGTTGCATTCGCCCTGCTCGAACTGGGAATGAATACGCCCCGGTTCTATCTCTTCGCCCTGCTTGGGGCAGTCATGGGGCTACTCATTCTCACCTCCCATGTCCAGATGGCGTACTATGCCTACTGGGCGCTCGGATTGTACTTCATTTTCCGCCTGTTCAGTACGCCGGGAGTGGAGAGTGAACGTTTTCGGAGCGGACTGGCGAAAAAAATCGCCTTTTTTGTCATAGCTGTACTACTGGCGCTGGGTATCGGTGCGGTGCAGCTCTACCCGTCCTATGCCTTTACGACATCCCAATCCGTTCGCGCTGGGGAAATGAGGACCGGTTACGAATATGCGACATCATGGTCGATGCATGCCGAGGAAGCGGCGGGCATGGTGGTGCCGTCATTTCCCGGATTCACCCTGGTGAACGGTCTGACCGATATTCAGGGCGATTTCTACTGGGGCAGGAATCCCTTTAAATTAAACTCGGAGTATCATGGCATTCTGCCGCTGCTTTTCGCTGTGATGGCGCTCATGCTTTGTCACGGTCCGCGACGATGGTATCTGCTTGGCATCGCCCTGGGTGCGCTCTTGTACGGGCTCGGGGCCGATACACCGGTATACCGGCTTTTTTACCACCTCGTACCGGGAGTGAAAAACTTTCGTGCGCCCGGCATGATCATCTTCCTGTTCGGTTTTGCCGCGGTCGTTCTCGCAGCACAGTTTGTCGCGGAACTTCTCGAGGGGAACATCAGCCTGAAACACAAAAATACCGTTCCCTTTGCTGTGATCGGCGGAATCGTCGTACTGGCGGTTATCATCTCGCTTATGGGACGGAGTTTTTTCGATATTTGGCAGGGTATCTTCTACCGTTCGATGGCCGAGAGCAAAGCGCCGGCGCTTGCGGCAAACGTCCCGATTTTCACCCGTGACCTCTGGCGAGTGGTGTTGCTGGTGAGTGTGGCGCTCGGTGGTGTCCTGATGTTCCTCTCGCGGAAAATCGGCAGCGGTGCCCTCGTCGTTCTCCTCGCACTCGTTGTCTTTGTCGATGAGTCCTGGGTGGACAGCACGTTCATCAACGTACTCGATCCTCTCCGGTATCAAAGGTCGATGCCTGATCAAACGGTGCGTGAACTCCAGAAGCTTCGGGACGAGAGTCCCATGCCGTTCCGGATACTGGGAATCGGGAAGATGCCGAACTATTATGCCATGTTCGGCATCGAGGCTGCGGACGGCCACCATAATAATGAGCTTCAGACCTACGAGCGTTTCAAGGGCGGCACACAACTGACGAATTTTACCCGTGACTGGATTGTAAACGGTTCACTCAACCAGGAAGGGCTTGCGACGAACAACTTTCTCAAGGTCGCCGGTGTCAGGTATATAACCATTCCGATCGGTCAGGGCAGGACGCAAATCCTCGAGAATGACTACGCCTTCGAGCGTGCGTTCATTGTCCACGACTGTGTATGTGTTGGTGACGACGATGAAGCGATCGCGATTTTGCAGGATCCGTCGTTCGATCCGTCACAAAAAGTGCTTATCACCGGTGAGTGCGATTTCACCGGGAGCAGTAACGGTGATGGCTCGCGCGTTGAGAAGTTGGTGAATCACCGCTATGGCATCA
>CAYWBT010000198.1:0-6191 GCA_964456585.1 uncultured bacterium | reverse complement strand
AACGACCGGGGGAATAATGACTCAGACGAGCAATCGAAATCGGGCAGGAGAGAGGGGAGAGGCACGTGATTAAAGCGGTTGTATTTGATCTGGACAACACAATCATGGATTTTATGGCCATGAAAGAAAACGCCATCAAGGCTGCTGTCAAGTCCATGATCGACTCCGGCCTCAACATGGAACCGGAAGAAGCCCAGAAGGAGCTGTACGCCATCTACGATAAGAAGGGGATCGAATACCAGCAAGTGTTTGACAGTTTTCTCGATGCGCATCTCGGTTACATCGACTGGAAGATACTGTCCAGTGGCGTCGTTGCCTACCGGAAGGCGCGCGAGGCTGCCCTCGTGCCATACCCCCACGTGTTTTTGACCCTGACCGAACTGTTGAAGCGGGGAATCAAGCTAGCTGTTCTGTCCGATGCACCGCGCCGCGAGGCATGGTTGCGGCTGTGTTACCTACAGCTCCAGCATACGTTTGATGCGGTCATAACGTTTGAAGATACTGGTTTTAAAAAGCCGCACCAGAAACCGTACCGTCAGGTACTCTCGATCATTGATGTGGAGCCGCAGTATACGATTATGGTTGGCGACTGGCCCGAGCGCGATCTGGTCGGTGCCCGCGAAATGGGCATGATAACGGTGTTTGCCCGTTATGGATTCTCCTTTGATCGCGAGCCGGTCGGTGACGAAGGGGCTGACTATGCAATTGATGATATACGGGAGATTATCAAAATCATTGACGATGCAAATACATCCGGGGAGAACAAGACATGAAACTCCTCACCGCGGAGCAGATGGTTAACGTTGACCGGATAACAATCGAGAAAGGCACGCCGGGCATAGAACTCATGCGGAAGGCCGGTGAAGAAGTGTATCTGTTCATGGAACGAACACTCGATTCGTCGCAAACGGTTGTGGTTATCGCCGGGAAAGGCAACAACGGTGGCGATGGTTTTCGGGTGGCGGAGCTTCTCCTGAAGAATGGCTGGAAGGTCGAGATTTTCCTCCTGGGAGAAAAAGGCACGGTACGCGGCGATGCAGCACGCTGCCTTACCGATCTTGAAAGAGGGGGGGGAGTTGTTATCGAAGTTCCCGGCCCGGAAATTCCCTTTGAATTGACCGAAGAAATCGCGTCGGCAGGTATTGTCGTTGATGCCGTATTCGGTACCGGACTGAAAGGCGAAGTAACCGGATACCCGGCCGAGATTATAGGAGCGATAAACGCTTCCAGCGCAGCGGTAGTCGCGGTGGACATACCCTCCGGTGTCAACGCAACGACCGGGGAGGCATCATCGGCTTCCGTTCAGGCAGATTACACCGTGACATTCGGCTGCCCGAAGGCGGGACATGTCTTCCAGCCGGGACGGGTGAAGAGCGGTGAAGTGCACGTTGTCGATATTGGATTTTCCGGGGAGGCGATAGCCGCGGTTGAGCCGCTTGGAAACGTGCTCACACAGTCCGAAGCCGCCGTGCTCCTGCCGAAGCGGTTCTGTGATGCCTACAAGGGATCGGTCGGGAAGGTGCTGGTTATCGCAGGTTCGGTCGGGATGACCGGCGCGGCGATCCTGGCTTCCAGGGCGGCGATGCGTGTTGGCGCAGGAGTCGTAACTGTCGGCTGTCCGGAGAGTCTCAACGATATTCTCGAGATGAAACTCACCGAGGTGATGACCATGCCGCTTCCGGAGGTCGGAAAAAAACGGTGTTTATCACTGCGCGCTCTCGGTAGGGTGCGGGCAATGGCACACGAAGCTGATGTCGTCGCGATCGGGCCGGGATTGGGTGTGTACCATGAAACGGTTGAACTGGTACGACGGTTTCTTGCTTCCTACGAAGGCCGGGTAATTCTTGACGCAGACGGCATTAATGCCTTCAAGGGCGCTCCCGAAGCTCTCGCCGGCACATCCTGCGAGATTGTGCTCACGCCCCATTACGGGGAATTATCGCGTATTACGGGGAAATCGATTCCGGAGATTTCAGGGGATCCCGTTGCTGTTGCGCGGGAGGCCGCAAACGCTCTCGGTCAGATTGTCCTTCTGAAAGGTTCCCCGACGATAATCGCCGATCCGGCCGGTACTGTCTGGATCAACAGCACCGGCAACGAGGGTATGGCGACAGCGGGGATGGGCGATGTTCTCACCGGGATACTGACTGGATTCGCAGCACAGGGCTGTTCGCTGTTCGATGCCGCTGTTCTTGGTGCGTACGTTCATGGTCTTGCCGGTGATCATGCAGCCGAAGAGCGCGGTATCCTCGGTATGATATCCGGAGATGTCCTCGGCTTCTTGCCGAACGTACTCAATGAACTAGAGCTACTTTCACATGAATTAAGTTAGGCTGCCGGTTGCGGCCGTAGTGTTTCATATTGACCGTGAGAGTTTGGCATACCTGTATTACAAGTCACCTTAATTCGATCAAGCTGGTTAATCGCATATATATGGCAGAAGACCTATTGTTTTGACTGTTACGTCATAAAAGAGGGAAAAACGAATGACTCGAGCAAAGCTGATCTGTACACTGGGTCCATCGTCCCGTGATGAAAAGACGGTGCGGGAGTTGGTGCAGGCAGGAATGAATATCGCGCGGTTGAACTTTTCCCATGATACGCATGAAGAGTTTCAGCATCGAATTTCACTTATCAGGAAGATTTCCGAGGAAACAGGCCGTCCCATCGCAATTCTCGGAGACCTCGGCGGCCCCAAAATCAGGCTTGGCAATATCGAAAATGGTTCGTTCCCCATTGCTGCCGGAGATTCCCTGACTATCACCACCCGTGAAATTATGGGGAGCCCCGGTATTGTCAGTACAACCTATGCAAACCTGGTAAGCGACGTCGAACAGGGGAACCGCATCCTCATCGACGATGGCAAGATCGAACTCGTTGTGGATGAAGTGCGGCCCGAAGAGGTTAAAACGACGGTGGTCATCGGCGGCGAGTTGAAGGAGCACAAGGGATTTAACCTCCCCGGCGTCTTGGTTTCGGCTCCCTCGATAACGGCCAAGGACTTCGGCGACATAGAGTTCGCGGTCCGGGAGGGAATCGATCTCCTGGCGCTCTCTTTCGTAAAAACTCCGGGCGATGTAATCAAGGCGAAAAAACTTATTGCGAATTACGGTTGCACTATACCGGTTATCGCCAAGATAGAAAAAGAAGAAGCGGTTAACAATATCGAGGGCATCATCAATGAATCGTTCGGGATAATGATTGCCCGTGGCGACCTTGGTGTGGAGATGGCATCGGAGAAGGTGCCGCTCATCCAGAAACGTATCATCGGACTCTGTAACAGGATGGGGAAACCGGTCATAACCGCGACACAAATGCTCGAGTCCATGATTACCAATCCACGGCCGACCCGAGCCGAAACATCGGATGTTGCGAACGCGATCATCGATGGTTCAGATGCGGTCATGCTCTCCGGGGAAACGTCCATCGGCGCCTACCCGGTCAAGGCGGCTCAAACGGTGAGAAATATCATCCTCGGCGTTGAACATGAAATCGGCGGGGGTCGAAGCTATGTCGATGCGATTCCGGAAGAATCGACCATCGCTGATGCGGTCACCGCTGCAGCGTGCCGCGGCGCGGAAATACTCGATGCAAAGGCGATTGTCGCCTATACCCAGTCGGGATCGACCGCCATGAGACTTTCAAAGTATCGCCCGCGAACACGAATCATCGCCATTGTGCATGCTGAGAAGATCAGGCGGCGTCTCGAACTCTTCTGGGGCATACGGTCGGTTTCAATCGGTGAGGTCATAGAGATCGACAAGATTGCAGAAACGGCTGAGACGGTGGTCAAACAAGAGAATATTGCCAAGAAGGGGGATGTGCTTGTTATCACCTCCGGAACCCCCATCGGTGTGGCTGGAACAACGAACCTGATGCACATCATCAGGGTGGGATAAAACCGGCCGGTTGTGAATTAACCCTTGCCGGGGCTGTACATCGGTGGTCACTTTATTGACGTACAAAGCACTCGATGGAGTATAGTGTCGTTGGAAATATCCACGGAAGGAGGGGGACGTCTGCACAGATTGTGTGTCTCATCTCCTTGCTTTTTCGCCATTGTTTTCATACATTTAATATACGATTTTCGCGGGGAGCATACCGACACAACCACGTATTGAAGATTGTAGAGGAGAATCATCACCATCCCTGCTTACCGGACCGGAGATAAGGAATTACCTCCGGAATTTTTTAAAGACGATGGCACTCTCTCGATTGGATAAATATCTTCATTCGCCGGCACGCATGACAGCTACCTGACGCATTGAAACCCTGCTGTCAGGCGTTATTGTCGTGTGTGGTACAGTGAGAGCTCGCCAGTAACCGTTCATGTTTATTATACGATAGAAAATATTATGCCGAAGAGAACAGACATACACTCGATAATGGTTATCGGTTCCGGACCGATTGTCATTGGCCAGGCCTGCGAGTTCGATTATTCGGGCACCCAGGCATGCAAAGCCCTGAAGGAAGAGGGATTCAAGATCGTCCTGGTGAATTCCAACCCTGCGACGATTATGACCGATCCGGAAATTGCCGACAAAACATATATCGAACCGATTACCGCCGAAATGTGCGAGAAGATTATCGAACTCGAACGTCCCGATGCGCTCTTGCCGACACTCGGCGGTCAGACAGGACTGAATGTTGCGGTTGAACTTGCCGAATCAGGTATCCTCGACCGGTATAATGTCACCATGATTGGGGCGAACCTCGAATCGATCAAGAAAGCCGAGGACCGTGAGCTGTTCTCCGCCGCGATGGCACGCATTAATGTCGACCAGCCGCTGGGCGGATTTGCCTATTCGATGGATGAAGCGTGGGAGATATTTAAAAAAATCGGATTTCCTGCCATTATCCGACCCTCGTTCACCCTGGGTGGAACGGGTGGCGGAATAGCGTACAATCGCGAGGAATTTGAATTTCAGGTTACCCACGGTCTCGCGTTGAGTCCCATTTCCGAGGTGCTCATCGAAGAATCGCTCATCGGCTGGAAGGAATTTGAGCTTGAAGTGATGCGTGATTTCAAGGACAATGTGGTGATCATCTGCGGTATCGAAAATCTCGATCCCATGGGCATTCACACCGGCGATTCGATTACCGTGGCACCAATCCAGACTCTGACCGACCGTGAATACCAGTTCATGCGTGATCAGGCGATCGATATTATCAGGGAGATCGGGGTCGAAACCGGCGGCTCGAACATTCAGTTTGCCCAGAATCCTGAAAACGGCCGCCAGGTTATCATCGAGATGAATCCTCGCGTGTCGCGTAGTTCCGCGCTGGCATCAAAAGCCACCGGCTTTCCGATTGCAAAAATAGCCGCAAAACTCGCTGTCGGCTATACGCTCGATGAAATCGCTAATGATATTACCCGGAAGACCAAGGCATGTTTTGAGCCGACGATCGATTACTGCGTGGTGAAAATACCCCGGTGGACTTTCGAGAAGTTTCCAAATGCCGATGCACGCCTCGGAACCCAGATGAAGAGCGTGGGCGAGGTGATGGCGATTGGCCGCACCTTCAAGGAGGCATTGCAAAAGGGCATCAGAAGCCTCGAGATCGACCGTTACGGCCTTGGCGCTGACGGGGTTGATGACAACTGGGAACGTGAAGACTGGCTGAACTATATCAAAACTCCGTACGCGGATAGAATCTTCGCACTGCGAAAAGCTCTGATGGCTGGCAATACTTTGGAGGAGTTGTACAAGGCAACCAAGATTGATCGGTGGTTTATTTCGAACATCATGGAAATTATCGACTTGGAGCGTGAGCTTGCGGTTCTGTCGCTTGACACCGCTGATGCCGAGACGCTGCGGACAGCGAAGGCGATGGGATTTTCGGATTTCCAACTCGCGTATCTCTGGAGTGTTTCAGAGGATGAGGTGAGAAACAAGCGGCGTGAGCTCGGTATTGCATGCGTATTCAAGACGGTCGATACCTGCGGTGCGGAGTTCGAGGCATTTACTCCCTACCATTATTCAACCTATGAATCGGAATGCGAGGCAGTACGATCCGACCACCGGAAGATCATGATCATCGGGGGAGGACCGAACCGTATCGGACAGGGGATTGAATTCGATTACTGCTGTGTTCACGCTTCGTTTGCCCTCAAGGAAGACGGGTATGAAACCATTATGGTTAACTCGAATCCCGAGACGGTCAGCACCGATTATGACACCTCGGACAAA
>CAYWBT010000197.1:0-6384 GCA_964456585.1 uncultured bacterium | reverse complement strand
CGTCCGCGCCGGTGTCGGCCGCGGTATCGTACGCCAATGGAACGTTTAGGCTGGAAACAAAGGCGGATGCTGTCACCGATGTCAGATTGCCACTGGATATAAAACCGGCTCAACTGATTATCAACGGCGAAAAATCCGTGCGGTTCAAATACCGTGACGGCATGATGACAATCCGTGCCCCAGCGGGATTCAGCACCTATACTGCCCGCTGAGGGTGATGCGGGAGCACAGAGTGGATACGGTGGTTTGAGCTGTTTCATACGATCGGCCTGACCACCTTTATTGCCATCGTACATGGAGTAACGATTTTATCACCGCTTACCCTAACAACCGGAGGACATGACATATGAAACGGCGGTCATTTTTGAAACACTGCGGGGAGGTAACAGCACTGGCTTCGATCGGCGGCTGTACCGTACTGCCCGGTCGCGGCCGGCGCCTGCCAAAGGGGACTATACCCCTGAACGAACTCGGAAAAACCGGCATAAAGGTTTCCAAACTCGGATTCGGTTCACATCTCATATCCGGCCTCATCGCACGACCCCGTGAGCGCGACCGTATGATAAAAAGCGGTTTCGAGGGAGGCATCACTGTCTTCGATGTCTACGACCACAATAACTACCGTCAATTTAAACCCATGGGAAACAGCATCCGGGATTTCAGGAAAAACGTGGCCGTGTCCCTCTGTGTGGTTCAGCCGACGGACCGGATGCAGGAAGAGATCGACGGCGCCCTGCGCGATTTCCATACCGATTATATCGATTGCTACCGTCTCTACACGGTGGACGACGACCGAATGAAGATCATGGAAAAGAACCGGGAAGCCGGGAAAATCCGTGCGATTGGGATCGTTTCACACGAGGTGAACCACCTCATGGGACTCGTCGACCGTTACCGTGGAACGCTCGATTATGTCATGCTTATCTACAATTTTCATCACAACAAAGCCCTGATCTTGCAAGACGCCATCGCAAACGATTATACTGCCGCTATTCCTCATCTCAAAGAACAGGGCATCGGTATCATCGGAATCAAGCCCATGGGAAGCGACAACATGGTCGAACTTGCCCGAAAGGAAGGCTTTTTCGACGATCCGAAAGCACATATCGCCCACGCAATGCTCCGGCACGTCTACCAGACAGCGGGAATCGATACCACCATGCCGGCCATGAACAGCATGGAAGAACTGGCGGTCGATCTCGAATCGATCTACCAGCCCGTACTCTCCCCGTATGAGCAGTCGATGCTGCAGAAGTTGAGCATGACCGCGGACAGCATGAAGGGCGCCTATCTCCGGGACAACTACCGGTTCCTGGAGCGTTGGACGACGAGAAGAGCATGATCGGCACGGCCAAGTAAGGTTGAGGCAGCGGAGCGGTTGGGGCGCCGTTTACGCCTACTGTGTTCCTCGGCACCAGAAGCCGCATGGTTGTGTGATCTCGGATTTGTACCTTGCTTTTTCCGGACAATTTTAGTACTCTTTTACCATAATGCTCTATAATAAACAATCATAAAAAAACCGCTCGTGGGCATATTAGATCAACCGGGGAACCGAGATGAAAAAGAATATAACTGCTTTCATCAGTACGATTGCGCTCGTTGTGTTCATAGCACTTCTTGTTGTCAATTTCCTGGATGGGCTCAACCGGGGAAAGGTCACCGAGGCGGGAGCCCCGAATGTCACTTCCGATACGCTACACGATCGGGACGATTGGCCCAAACGGGCAGAGTACTGGGTGCCCGTACGTCCTCTTACCCGCGGCCCGAAGCACCACTGGTTCGGATACTATGACAAGCTCGAATTCGATCCGACCGGCCGCTACGTCCTCGGCATGGAAGTCGATTTCCAGGACCGTTCCCCCGGCCCGGACGATGTCATCATGGTCGGCATGGTCGACCTTGAGGATAACGATCGCTGGATCGAACTCGGAACATCGCGGGCATGGAACTGGCAGCAGGGATGCATGCTCCAATGGCGCCCCGGTTCGAAGACCGAGATACTCTGGAACGACCGCGAGAGCGACCGGTTCGTGTGCCGCATCCTCGACATTTCCACCCGGGAACTCCGGACGATCCCGCACGCCGTGTACACGGTCAGCCCGGATGGCCGCACAGCGATGGGAACCGATTTCAGCCGCATCCAGGATATGCGTCCCGGGTATGGGTATGCCGGCATTCCCGATCCGAAGAGGGACATCCTCGCCCCTGAGGATACCGGTATTTACCGGATCGACCTCGAAACAGGTACAAGCACCCTCGTCATCAGTCTGGCGGATATGCTGAATATCCCCTACCCGAAGGGCAGGATTGACGATAAGAAGCACTACTTCAACCACCTGCTCTTCAGCCCGGATGGTTCACGGTTTATTTTCCTGAACCGCTGGCGGATCGCTGAATACCGGGCGTCGAATCCGACAACACCCTTCGACACGAGAATGCTGACCGCGACTCCCGACGGCGGTGATATCAGGGTGGTGGACGATTCGGGCTACACCTCGCACTTTATCTGGCGTGATGAAGGGCATATTCTCGCCTGGACCAAACTCCCATCCCACAGCAACCGGTTCTACCTGTTCACCGATGACGGTTCCCGCTCTGTCGAGGTTGTCGGCCCCGAGATAATGACAACGAACGGTCACTGCTCCTACCTGCCGTTCCCGGAAAAAGAGTGGATCCTCAACGATTCGTACCCGGACGAGAACCGGCTGCAGCATATCTATCTGTACCATGTTCCCACGAACAGCCGGCTCCCGGTCGCTAACGTGTACCTGTCGCCGACATACCTGTTCGACAGCGAGCTCCGCGTCGACACACACCCCCGGTTCAGTCCGGAGGGGCGGTTTGTGGTCATCGATTCCCCGCACGACGGTGCGGGACGACAGCTTTACCTCTTCGATATAGGGGCACTTTTCACGGGAGAGTAGAAAACCGATGCGTGTCGTTTCCCGCAAAAAGAGGTGGGATTCGGCATGGTTACCCAAGGGAGGAACATATGAAGAAGCGTTATGTGCTTTTTGGAACGCTTGTCGGTATGGTGGTTCTTTTCATCGCCCTTGAAGCCGAGGAACTCCTCACTTACAATGACAATATCTGGCCGATTGTCGAGGAGAGCTGCTTCTCCTGCCATGAGAAAAACTGGGCGCACGATTACGAAACCATGATGGCGGCAGTCAGTGAGACCGACAACTCGCTGGGTGTCCCGCTGGTCAATCCCGCGAATTCCGATTCCAGCGTTATCATCTGGCGATTGCACGGCGAAACACCTTCGGGGGGATATCTTAACCGGATGCCGCGGCTCGCCCCGGCGTTCGAAGAGGAGAAGATCAACTTCATCAAGACCTGGATAGAACAGGGCGCACTTAAGGAAATCTCGGTTTCGGTGGATGAAATCACACCCTGGTCCGAAATCAAGCGGAAATACCGGTAATACCTTCGTTCGGTAGTTCCTGATCGATTACTCGTACCTGTTCGTTCCTTCGAGCCTTACTCGTCGGCGTTATTTATACCGACCGTTTCAGTGAACCGAAGCGAGTAAACAGAACGACACCGAACGACACTGCAATAATGGCGATCTTGCTCAGGAAGCCCACAAGGGGAATCACCTTGATCACGCTGAGTACAAGGGCGCCGATCATGACATTCCAAAGATCAGGGCGCGTTGCCGACTCGGGTATAAGCTTTCCCACCCACAGGGCAATTCCGACCGATCCGTACAGGTTGGCGACAAACAGGAAAACCATGAGCGCCGGAATGAGCGGAATCCCCAGAATCGTTATGAACAGGGCGACAATCAGGAACGGAATCACGACGATAACCACGAGCCCGAGGAAAAAGCAGCGCCAGAAATCCTCGCGGACAAACTCGGACATGACAGACACCTGCCGGGGAAACAGGTAGGTGACGAAGGCAGCGAAGGCAAGGAACAGCGCGAGCTTGAGGACGGCAAAGACAAGTCCCAGGATAATGCCGAACAATCCGAAAATACCGACGATCGGCCCCAGGATTAAAATTTTGACGCCGGTTAACAGGAAATCGCCAAATCCTTCGCATGCCGAAGACAGTATCTGTGCCGAGGGCAGGGTGACGAGTTCGCCTTCGACAATGCCGCCGAAATCAGCGATTGTCGAGCCGCCGATGGTGACTGAATTCTTCTTAATCCGGCCGTTTTTCTGGACATACACGTTCCCGCCCAGCGAGACCGCATCGCCTTCTACCCGCCCGTTTTCCCGGACATGGACATCGCCGCCGATCGACACCGCCGCATTCCGCACAGTACCGCTCACATAGACGTTCTCCCCGATGCTGACCGCTTCGTTGACTGTTTTGCCAGCCTCGACAACGATTTCTTCACCGAAAGAAACACTGGCAGTCGAGGAGAAAGAGGACGTGAGGAACAACACGATGATACAGGCAGTAAGCAACCATGACTTTTTCATGGCACCCTCCCTTGGAAATAAATCGAACGCCTCCGAAAAGGCACGAACTTCCAATCAATACTTTATTAGACATTCACTAAAGGCAAAATATTTCACCATACCGCACTTTTTTTTAAAAATGCCTGGAGGCCGGTGCCGTTGAGGTCGCACACTCCACCATTTCAGGCGGCCAGTCGGTGTCCGGCGCATCTAGATATTTTGGATAAAATTTCACAGCGACCATCTCTGTTTCCCCTGTCCCGCTGCAGCCGGTCATGTTACGCAGGGTACTTCGATGCATCCCAGCCGTAGGTGATGTACTCTGCGGTTACTTCGTCCTCGTAGACGTGCACGAGATTGAATCCCTCGGGATGACCGTTTCGCGGCCCGCCCCACCAGGCCCCACATACTGCGGCGGTGTCGATATATTTCGCGCCCATGTATTCATAGAGTTCGTTAACGTGGATGTGTCCCTGGAACATACCCAGGAAGTTATGCCGGGTGAGGAGTTGATATAATGGCTTGCCATCGGTAATGACACTCCCTCTCGCCCAGGGGAAAAGCGGGCCGTTTTCGATCTGTCCGTACAGCGAAAACAGTGGGATATGGGTAACCGCGATTACCGGCATGCCGGGTGTAATACCCGCCAGGTCGTTCTCGAGCCAGACGAACTGGTCCCCGCCAATTTCTCCGATGTAGTGATAGGCCGGCCCTTCTTCATCCCGTTCGATCCCCACCGAATCGAGCAGGACAAAGTGAACGCCCTGGTGATCGAAACTCCGGTAGGTGGCACCATCGCCAAGCCGTCTCTTGAACATCTCCTTCCCCCAGTCGGGATGGTCGATGGGGACCTTCTCCGGTGCGGTGATACCAAAAACCTCGTGATTCCCCATGACATTGTAGACCGGCACCTCGAACTTCTTCGTGCACCGAATATAGATATCATAGAGCGTCGTCGCACGCTTCTCGTCGGCATTGAGCGAATCCATGACCAGGTCTCCGCCGCTCACGACAAAATCGGGCTTGAGGGAATTCATTTTTTCAATGGCCTGGAGGAAACCTTCCTCTGCGCCGCGTTCCGGCTGAATATGTACATCGGAAAAATGAATAAAGGAGAAGAGTTCCCGCTTCTCATCGACTGCTGGTTTCCGTGCGCATGAAGCGGCAAAAAGTCCCGCCGCGCCGGCAAGTGATCCGCTGATAAAGCTGCGTCGTCTCATCAGGTTTCCTTTCTCCGGAATTCCGGTGTTCGGTGTTTGGCCTCCGCTCACAGGCGACAGCCGCTTATACTATGATTGAGAAAATATTCATCGATGTTATCAGGATAAAAATTTCCTCCGCTGGAAACAGCCTGCCGGAAGAATGTTCGGAAACGATGAAAAAGCATACGACGGTAAGTACCGGCTACCTCTTCAACTCTTCAGGGGTGATGTCTCGAACGTTGAAATCGGCGAGATGGGCATCGACATAAGCGTCGAACATACCGAAAAATTTGGCGGCGAGGAATGAGAGCAGGTAGGTGTTCCGGTCGAAGCGAAGATTGTCCCGCTCAAGTTCGCTGTACCCGGCCTGCCGAAGCTCATTGTTATAGTACAGGTAGCCGCAGATGCAGACTATGTCCGCGGTGAAAAACAGCGCGGCCTTCATCTTCTTTCCATTATTCAACTGTCCCCACCCGGAAATGAAGAGCGAGTGGTATAACGCCGTGGAGGGCCCTACCAAGTGTTTGTGCACAACACTGACACTGTCGGGACGAACAATCACGGTCTCGCTGGCAGGGTATCGGGGATCACCATCTTCCGCTGCGGGCGTTTCGGCGTTTTGTGCCGCGGTGACGGGAGAAAACTGCCACCATTCCCCACCATGAAGGCTCCCGGGGAGGAGCATCACGGCACAAACGAACAGGAACAGGCATACACCGGCTTTCAGGAGCCCACCTCCTTGTCGATTACCCTCTTGCCCGCACCGA
>CAYWBT010000196.1:0-6393 GCA_964456585.1 uncultured bacterium | reverse complement strand
ATTCCCGCGAATAGTGAACTTTGGTTCCTGCTTCATGCTGAGCGAGGGGAACTTGGAATTCTTGGTGGTCGAGGTCTCGATCACTCCCTCGTCAAACTCGCTCTTCCCCGCGAATTCAATCCGCTGGGAGCCGTCGATTTTTATGTTCGTCTTGCCCCCAACAAGTTTTTCGAACCGTTGTCCGACCGGAATGGCAATATCAAGGTCCATGAGCCCGCCGACCCTCTTTTCACTGGACCATTTTTTCATGTACTGTTTTCGTTTCTTTTCCCAGATCGTGTCGAGATTTTCGTCATATTTCAACACCATGAACCGGTCAAGCGGTATATGGTGATACCGTTCGATCCGTATGCCGGGGATTTCCTTCTGACGTTTGACACGGTTTTCCTCCACCTTGATGCTGTCAGTGGATACTGGAAAATTCTTGAGGAGTGTTCGAGGAATTTGAAAACCGAGGGTTGTGGTTTCTCTGTCGGAATCAGGGTCTTCTTCTGCGAGTTTCCTGAGGCGGTCGTTGAGGTCGATGGTAAAGTCGTTTTTTTGAATTTCCCGCTGTTTCTTCCACCAGTTGCTATCGAAGTAGTCATCTGCGGAGACAACGCACGGAATGAAGCCGAAGCCCGTACAACATACCAACAGGATTTTAAGGACATACCTATACATAGAACACTTGCCTCGTGCGACCGACCACCGAATACCTTTTATCCAACAGAGCGTAATCAATCACATAAAGCTATAGGCTGTCCTCCTCCTGTCTGTTATAAATATGCCCTATGTTTTATAAATATAATATATTATTAAAAAAAAACCAGTAATTAATGCTGATTTTTTTCTTTCCCGTCAAAAATACACCCGTGTTCTTGATACTCGGTGCCGATTTATTATGAGTATACCTGCTGGTACTACACCCTGTATTTTCCCCGTGCTCCACGCGTGATACCAACTCGACCCACCATGCCGTCACAGTGAAAGCAAAAATCTTCCCTGAACAACTAAACAAAATAAAAACAGACCGAAAGATAGAACAAACAACGAGTTACCCTTGAGCGAAAACTAAACCGATTTACCACTGGATAGGCACTATAACGGCTTTTTCGCCTCATGGAGTGCGCGGAACGTTCTTTATGCGTACTGCACTGGTATCCATATCGGTCGGGTTTGTTCACCATACGGTGCCTTACCAAATATTTTCCCGGCGCACAAGGCGAAGAGATTGCATTTTTTCCACAGCGCGGTCGGTATAAAGGGGAACACGGTTACCGGTTGAACATGTTTTCCTGCCAACAAAATAAACCATACGACGTCGGCAGATAGACCTGCTGCCGGCAGCCCGGTTATTTTATGAACAGCATCTTTCGTGCTTCCACGAAGTCGCCCGAACGGAGACGGTAGAAATACTCCCCTGCCGAAACCATTCTACCGTACTCATCTCTGCCATTCCATGACAACGAAACTGTCCCGGCGGGGCGGATGTCATCGATTAGATTCCGTACCAACTGACCGTTGATATTGTAGATATCTACCCGGACAGGGGCGGTTTGGTTCACATCAAAGCGAATGATTGTCGCAGGATTGAAGGGATTCGGCGAGTTCTGGTAGAGCGAAAACGGTTTGTCCATGTTTTCATCACGTTCGGCGACGAAGGTCCCCGGCATGGCATCGGGTACGAGAATGAGTGTTCCCCATGATTTCAACCATGTTTTTCCCCCATTACCGGCCCAGTATTCTATGTGGTGCATGTTAGCAAAATACCCCTCTCCCTTTTCCTCTTCGTCCACATCCTGCAACTCGATGTTCATTCCCATCCGGACTTCACCCATGCCGGGATGCCAGAACACACCGTCCGAAATCTCGAGACAGGGATTTGGTTTAATCATCCATTCAATGATGTAGCCCTTCCCCTCGCCGGGCGACTTTAAGCGAACGGCGGCCTGCATAGCGCCGGTAAGCAACCACTCCTGGTAGGTATTCCATGCCGCATCGCTCGATCGAGGTTCCCCTTCGAGCATACCGCCGATTCCAACACCGCCCGCACGTGATTTATGGGTGCTTGCTACCATTTGCCAACTGTGCCCGTTCCCCTCGCAATTCTCGTAATCCTCAGAACTCCAGACATAGGTGGCGTTCATCATTATTTCAACACTATCGCCAAACCAGGGCCATCCTTCCTGGGTCAGTTCATGCACATTGGGATTGAGATCCGGCACCCAGCGTTCTATGTCGAAACCGTACAGAACATCATCGACAACATCGAAGGCAAAATACAGATTTTCACCGTCGTGTTTCACCCATGCGATCATGGAAAGGTCGTTGCTATCGGTTGCCGGTTCGGCATCACCGTTCCAGCCATCTGTTCCCAAAAAACTCTCCGCATCGTCGTATTCACCCGGAGAGAGAATCCCATCGAGTTCAGGTGTGCTCCCACGGTACGCGTGCAACTCTTTCGGCCATTCTCCGGATTGAACCGGCAGCGAGTAGACACCTATCCCCGCTGCCACTGCCAGTACCATACAATTCTGTAACAGTGCCCTAGTTCGTTGTTTCATTTTAAACCTTTCTCATTATAATACCGCCCGTTCATATATCCTTTGATGTAACCGGTCAAAATCGGAGAGCGGGCATGATCGAATTTCGCTCAAGGAAAAATATAACATAATGATTTTCCACCGTGATTCAAATATTTTCCTCTCACATGCAACTCATACCGATCTGTATTTTCCCGGGTGCGGCAACTTTTTTCTTACCACCACAAGGTGCCGGAGTACCTATCCGCAGATACTTCGGTGCTCGCTTAGGTAAACGTGAAAATATAATAATAACTCGTTCCATACCGAAAAAGAAAATGGAAACATGCTCATCTGTTTTTTTACCTGCTCACCTGCCTCCTTTTTGTACCCCCTGTCCAACCGCGTGAGAGTGAAAAACTGTTTCAAATCTATGCGCATAGTGTTATACTGTTACCATATTTTTAATGCACTATCTGCACAAGAGTTATCGTACGCATCCTGTAAAGGAAAAACCATGACCGGCATACTCTATCACGACGATTATCTCGAACACAACACCGGCATCGGTCATCCGGAACGTCCCGGACGGATCACGGTGATTATGAAAGAATTGAACAAGGAACGGTTCACCGGGAAACTCGCCTTTGACGAACCCAGGCTGGCAACAGAAGAAGAGATCGCCTTCGTCCACAGCACCGAGTACATCACGCATGTCAGGGAAACCTGTGAAGCGGGACCGGCGCACCTCGATTCCCCGGACACTCCGGTATCTAAGGGCTCCTATCGTGCCGCACTCCGAGCCGCCGGCGCGATGCTGACCGGTATCGACGGTGTCATGGCCGGGAAGTATACCACCGCATTCTGCCCGGTGCGACCGCCCGGCCATCACTCGCGGTATTCAATGGCCATGGGATTCTGCCTGTTCAACAATATTGCGATCGGTGCACGTTACCTCAAGTATCGCCACAATATCCACAAGATTCTCATCGTTGATTTCGATGTGCACCACGGCAACGGTACCGAGGAAATGTTGTCCGGCGACAACGATATCCTTTTTTTCAGTGTTCACCAGCATCCGCACTATCCCGGCACGGGAATGAGTACCAGGGTATACGCCCATTCCGGCGGAATCTTCAATGTGCCGCTCCCGCCCGGATCAGATGAAGAGGATTATCTGAAAATTTTCAGGGGACCGCTCACCGATTATGTCAACATGCACGAACCGGACTTCATTCTCGTCTCCGCTGGTTTTGACGCCCACAAGGACGACCTTCTCGGCGATATGAAACTCACCTCCGAGTCGTTCTATCAGATGACACGGGAAGTCGTTCGTTTCGCTGATTTTCACTGCGGAGGGAAAATCGTCTCCACCCTCGAAGGCGGCTATGAATTCGATGCACTCGCCGAATCAGCCGGCCGCCACGTGCAGGCACTGACCGAAGCCGGCGGTTGACCCTTTCCCTCTTCCGTCGATAAGGTACCGTACGGAACGTTCCGGCGGTGTGGGATCATCAGGTTAACCGGTGATGGTGTTCAACGACACAACCGGCCATGATGGGTGCATGATACTAACATGTTGCTTCAGGTACGGCTATTCTATTCAACCTTTACCATGCACCCGCCAACGAAAATGTACTAGTCAACTGATACCTTCAATCTTTTAACCTGTAAAAAAGGCATGAGGAGTTACTGTGAAAGTTCTGGTCATTAACTGCGGGAGTTCTTCCGCTAAATTTCAACTCATCGTAACCTCTGACAGCACCGTTCTGGCCAAGGGCATTGTCGAACGCATCGGCCTGAACGATTCCGTCTTCACCTATACACGGGATTCCGGTGGAACAATGGTCGACACCCTGCCGGTTCCCGATCATACCTTCGCCATGAAGTGCATTCTGGATCGCCTGACCGACACGAGTGCGGGCGTGGTGAACGATCTCTCGGAAATCGGGGCGATCGGCCACCGCTTTGTCAACGGCGGCCGGCTATTCCTCGATTCGGTCATACTGGACAACGAGGTTCATGACAACATCAAGAAAATTCTCGATATCGCCCCCCTGCACAATCCAGCGCACCTTCTCGGCATCGAAGCGTGTCTCGCGGCTGCCCCGGATACCCCGCAGGTGATCGTGTTCGATACGGCTTTCCACTCGAAAATCAAGCCGGAAGCCTACATGTATGCGCTCCCCTACGAATACTACGAGAAGTACGGAATACGCAAGTACGGTTTTCACGGCACCTCGCACTACTACGTTTCCCACCGGGCCGCGGAAATCGTGGGACGACCGGTCGAGGAACTGAACATCATCACCTGTCACCTCGGAAACGGCTGTTCGATCGACGCGGTAAAAAACGGCTATGCGGTCGAAACCTCGATGGGTTTTACTCCCCTCGAGGGCCTTGTCATGGGAACACGCTCAGGCGACATCGATCCCGCGGCGGGGTGCTACATCATGAAACGGGAACATCTCTCCCCGGATGAGCTTGACACGCTCCTGAACAAAAAGAGCGGCATCCTGGGCGTTTCCGGTGTGTCCTCGGACATGCGCGAGGTCGTAGAAGCTGCCCAGTCCGGCAATGAACGCGCCCAACTCGCCATCGACATGTACGCCCACCGGATCAAGAAATACATCGGCGCCTATACCGGGTTACTAGGTGGGTTGGACATACTGGTGTTTACCGCCGGTGTGGGAGAAAACAGCGATCTCATCCGCTCGAAGGTATGCGAGGGGCTCGCATTTCTCGGTATCGAGATCGATAAAGATAAAAACAAGTCGGCAATCGGTGCCGAAATGGATATCAGCGCGAATGGTGCCCCGGTGAAAATCCTCGTCATACCGACGAACGAGGAAATTGTCATCGCCCGTGAAGCCGAGCGGCTGTGCAAGTAGAACGGGGTACGCACCAATCCCTACAGAAACGGCGGAGCCATCGACGACCCCTTCGCGGCGGGATAAACGATGGTGACCGGCACACGTTCAGGAATTCCCGATGAAACGAACTTTTTTTATGCCGATCATCGCGGCAGCGGCACTCGGCATTCTCGTATCCGCAGCGACCAACCACATTTTCGGACAGGAAGGAACCAACAGCAGAGGCGCCCTGGAACTCGACGTGCGGGCAGGCAGCGAATGGCTGACCTACCTGCGCAGGTTCCTGTTCGTCAAACAACCGAAACCTCCCCAGTTGGCGGTCTGGCTTGAGGACAGCCGCGGAAGATTTGTCGCGACCCTTTTCGTGACACACCGAACCGCCACGCAGGACTGGGAAGCGATTCCCGCCGAAATCAAGAGAACTGACCGGCGTTCCTACGCGCTCCCTGTCTGGATACATACTCACATCCAGGGGGGCATCTACCCGCTTGAAACCTGCTCCGCCTGTCATGACCGGGTCAAGTCCGCTGAGAAATCGACCGACGGAGTACCTGTGCTCGACACTATGACCGGGGCAACCCCGATGGCGGATTTCACCCGGACATGGAAGATTCCCGCCTTCCTGAAATCCGGCACCTACACGGTCAGGGCCGAACTCAACCACTCGCTCGACTTCAACGACGCCTACCCGAACAGCCGCCCGGAAAACGATGCGCGATATTCCGGCGTTTCCGGACAGCCGTCCCTTCTCCTCACCGGCCGTATCACCATCGGCGACCGATCTTCATCGACCACGCTAAATCCGTTTGCCCACGGGAATCCAAACGGTACGGACGGTGCAGTTGTCCCGGGTCTTGAGGGGATCACCACCGCACGGAACATCGCCTCGTCCATCACCGTACGGTACGATCCGGGCAGGTGATATTTTTTCCTTCATCCCCTATTCCCCATATAAAACCCATAAAATGCTTGTGTAATATGTCATAACATGTTATTATATAATAAGTAACATACGC
>CAYWBT010000195.1:0-6464 GCA_964456585.1 uncultured bacterium | reverse complement strand
CTCGTATACCGGCATGATAGATTTTCGCAGGAGCATGGCGGGATACTACCGCCGAACTCGTGGGCTGGATCTCGATCCCGCGACGGAAGTACTGACCCTCATTGGCTCGAAGGAAGGTGTCGGACACCTCCCGCTCGCATTTGTCAATCCGGGAGACGTGGTACTCATCCCGAATCCCGGCTACCCGGTCTACGAGGCGGGAACGGTTTTCGCCGGAGGCATCCCCTACCATATGCCGCTTCTTAAAGAGAACCACTTCCTCCCCGACCTCAACAGTATCAGCGGAGAAACCGCCTCGCGAGCGAAACTCATGTTCATCAATTATCCCAACAATCCAACCGCCGCGGTTTGTGATGAGGATTTTTTCGCGGATGTTGTTGCGTTTGCACGGGAATACAATATCATCGTCGTACATGACGCCGCCTATGCCGATGTAACGTTCGATGGGTACCGGGCACCTTCGTTCCTGGAGACGAAAGGGGCGAAGGAAGTCGGCATCGAGTTGTACAGTCTTTCCAAAACCTACAACATGACCGGCTGGCGCATTGCGGCTGCTCTTGGAAACGCCGACATCATCAGCGGATTGGGGAAGGTCAAAACAAACCTCGATTCCGGCGTGTTTCAACCGATACAGTATGCCGCGATCACCGCACTCGATTCGAGCCAGGACTGCGTCGTCGAAAACAACCGCGTATACGGCGAGCGTAGTGCTCTTCTCGTTGAAGGGCTCAGGAAGATCGGCTGGCAGGTTGAAAAACCAAAAGCGTCGTTTTATGTTTGGATAAAAATCCCGAACGGCATCAGTTCGACTGAGATGACCGCCCGTCTCATCAAGGAAGCGGCTCTGGTCACCACCCCGGGAGTTGGATTCGGAACGTATGGCGAAGGATACATTCGCATGACGGTGACGACCTCAAAGGAACGGCTGATCGAAGCGGTCGATCGCCTGGCGAAGGTATCGTTCTAAAACGTAATCCAGGAATCCACGGGTATTCTACCTGACGTATTGTACGTACCGAAATCGGGAGAAGGCAGCAAATATAGGAGAATTGCATCTATGAACTGGTTTAACTTCATCGACGGTGAATTGTTTGCCGAAGATCGGAAGGTCGCCGATCTTGCGAAAAATTTCGGTACACCACTCTACATATACTCCAAGGCTACCCTGGGGCGCCACATCAACACCATAGACGGGGCATTCCACGGTGTCGATCATATGACCTGCTTCTCAGTCAAGGCGAATTCGAACATTTCGATCCTTAAAATTCTCGCCGAAAACGGTATCGGGGCGGACATCGTATCCGGTGGCGAACTGTACCGTGCTCTCCAGGCAGAGATACCACCCGAGCGTATTGTCTATTCCGGCGTCGGAAAGACAGAAACTGAAATACGGTATGCGCTCGAGTCGGATATTCTCATGTTCAACGTTGAATCGGAATCGGAACTGAAAACCATCAACCGAATAGCCGGTGAGATAAATAAGAAGGCACCGCTCGCTTTCCGGATCAATCCGGATGTGAATCCGAAAACACACCCGTACATCTCGACAGGCCTGAAAACGAATAAATTCGGCATTCCACACAACGAGGCGCTCCGCATCTACAAGGCAGCAGCTGATATGCCCCATGTCGAAGTGATCGGTATCGACGCCCACATCGGGAGTCAGTTGATCGACATCTCCCCGTTCCGGGATGCCGCCGAACGCCTGAGAGATCTGGTCGGCGAGATCAGCAGCGCCGGAATCGATCTCAAGTTCGTTGATATCGGCGGCGGACTCGGTATACGGTATGAGGATGAAAAACCGCCGGAACCGTCCGAGTGGGCTCACATCATCATACCGATTTTACACGAAACCGGCTGCCGTCTCATCATCGAGCCAGGACGATCAATGGTTGGGAATGCCGGTATTCTTGTCACCAAAGTGCTTTACATCAAGAAGAATAACGACAAGACTTTCGTTATCGTTGATGCGGGTATGAACGATATCGCTCGCCCCTCACTCTACGATTCGTATCACAGCGTCGTGCCGTTGCGGAAACGGAAAATCAAGAAAAGCGTTGTGGACATTGTCGGCCCCATATGCGAGTCAAGTGATTTCATCGCAAAAGACCGTCCCATCATTCTGCCAAAGGAAGGCGATTTCCTCGCGATACTCAGTGCCGGCGCATACGGAATGACGATGGCATCGAACTACAATTCACGGCCGCGCGCAGCGGAAATCATGGTCGATCTCAACAAAATCCGATTGATCAGAGAACGTGAAACCATCGAAGATCTCGTTGCGAAGGAACTGATATAGTTTCTCAACTCGCGTTTCGAATGAGGAAACCAAAACCCTGGCCCAGACATCGGTGAAACGGGATTCGGTCTCCGATTCGTCGACATCATCGGTATCCACAGCATACTCTTTCGCACGGCTTTCTCTTTCAGCACACCATCACCAGACCGGAAAAACGAGAGCCCTCTCTGCGGAGATGTCTCTTGCTTTTCTCAGCGATAATTTGTTTATTAGTAGCTCACTTTCATTGAAAATAACCAGCTAACAGGGGAGTGCACTATGACTGGCATTATAGGAGTTGAAGGACGTGAAATCCTCGATTCACGTGGTAATCCAACGGTTGAAGTTGAAGTGATACTCGAGAGCGGTGCAATCGGAAGGGCGCTCGTACCCTCCGGCGCATCAACCGGTGAGAACGAGGCAACAGAGCTGCGTGACGGCGATGCCTCACGGTACGGCGGTAAGGGTGTTCTCAAGGCGGTTGACAATGTCAATAACGTTATCGCCCCCGAGATCACCGACATTGTTGATGCCGCTGACCAGATAATCCTTGACAGGAAACTGATCGAGCTCGACGGCACTGAAAACAAATCCCGGCTCGGAGCAAATGCCATTCTCGGCGTTTCGATGGCTGCGGCACGTGCGGTTGCTGAGACGTTCGGTCTTCCCTTGTACCAGTATCTGGGCGGAATTCATGCACGTCTGCTTCCCACACCCATGATGAACATTCTCAACGGTGGAAAACACGCCGATAACAATGTGGATCTCCAGGAATTCATGGTGATGCCGGTCGGCGCACCAACATTCCGCGAGGCGCTTCGCATGGGAGCCGAGGTATTCCATGCACTCAAGACGGTTCTCAAGGGCAAGGGACTCAATACCTCAGTCGGCGACGAGGGCGGATTCGCTCCCGACCTCAAATCCAACGAGGAAGCGCTCATGGCCATCGTGGAAGCCATCGAAAAGGCACACTACAAGCCTGGTGACGATGTGATGATTGCACTCGACCCGGCGGCGAGTTCATTCTTCGATAAGAATAAGAACCGGTACATCCTCGAAGGCGAAGGCGGCCGTGAGCTGTCGAGTGAGGAACTGGTCGATTTTTACGCCGACCTGGTTGAGAAGTACCCGATTATTTCCATCGAGGACAGTCATGATGAGAACGACTGGGATGGTTTCAGGTTGATGACCGAGCGGCTTGGCGGAAAGATACAGATTGTCGGTGACGACCTTTTTGTTACGAACACCAAGTTCCTCAAGCGGGGTATTGAGAACGGGTCCGCGAACTCAATCCTGGTCAAGGTCAACCAGATCGGCACCCTCACCGAGTCATTCGATGCCATCGAAATGGCGATGAAGGCAGGATTTACCGCAGTGGTCTCCCACCGTTCCGGCGAAACAGAGGACTCGACGATCGCGGATATCGTGGTGGCGGCAAATACCGGCCAGATCAAGACCGGTTCGGCGAGCCGCTCCGATCGAATTGCGAAGTATAACCAGCTCCTCAGAATCGAGGATTCCCTGGGGAAGGCAGCAGTCTATGCCGGAAAAGATGCTTTTTACTCGATTGGATGAGACGGTGGCATTTCTGGCTTAATAAAAAATTCAGGAAGCCCATGAACCTATGCAGACCTGCCAGACCGAACGGGGTCGCAGGCTGCTGAAATCAGTGGTGGAGCAGATGCTTGATATCAGATTTATTAGAGAGAATTCCGATCTCATCAGGGAGGGAGCACGCAAGAAACGTATCAACGTCGATATTGACCGGCTTCTGGAAGTCGACGAAGAACGCCGCTCCCTGCTGCAGAGAGTCGAGTCACTGAAGGCGGAA
This sequence comes from uncultured bacterium, assembly GCA_964456585.1. Taxonomy (GTDB): domain Bacteria; phylum Latescibacterota; class Latescibacteria; order Latescibacterales; family Latescibacteraceae; genus Latescibacter. Next base: position 2,355 of record CAYWBT010000195.1, on the reverse strand, counting down.
AAGAACACGGCGAGCCAGGAAATAGCTGAACTTGCCGGCGAAGAGAAGGCACAGGCCATCTCCCGGATGAAGGAAATCACGTCCAGTATCAAGGAACTGGACTCCCGGATTGCCTCGATACTGGAGGAGTACAATACCCTCATGCTCCAGGTACCCAATCCTCCGGATGATGATGTTCCCGAGGGAGAAGACGATCGGGATAATATTGAGATACGCCGTTCTGGTGACGTACCCGCCTTCGATTTTACCCCCCGTGATCACGTTGAACTCGGTGAACTGCTCGATATCATCGACATTCCGCGGGGTGTCAAACTCGCCGGTACACGCTCATACATCCTCAAGAACGAGGCCGTGCTTCTCGAATACGCTGTTTTGATGTATGCCCTGAAAAACATGACCGAGCTCGGATTCACCCCCATGATCGTCCCGCACCTCGTCAAGGACATCGCCATGATCGGCACCGCATACTTCCCCGGCGGCGAAGAGCAGGCCTACACCTGCGAGCGCGATGAACTTTATCTCATCGGTACTGCCGAGGTCCCGGTCACCTCGTATCACTACGACGAAATCCTTAACGAGAAGGACCTCCCGAAACACTACTGCGGCATCTCCCCCTGCTATCGGCGTGAGGCAGGAACCTACGGAAAGGATACCAAGGGATTGTACCGGATCCACCAGTTTCAGAAGGTTGAGCAGGTGATTGTGTGCCAGGCCGACGAGGCGGTTTCAGCCGAAAAACACGAGTTTATCACCCAGAATTCGGAGAACCTGGTAAAGAGCCTCGGTCTCCCCTATCGCGTTGTTCTCGTCTGTACGGGCGACCTTGGCCAGCCGCAGAAAAGAAAGTACGACATCGAATGCTGGATGCCCTCGCGGGATAGCTACGGCGAAACACACTCTTCCAGCAAGTTTTACGATTTCCAGGCACGCAGGCTCAAACTCCGCTACCGCGATTCCGAGGGAACAATCAGGTTCTGTCACACCCTGAACAATACCTATGTGGCCACCCCGCGTATCCTGATCTCGATTCTTGAATGCAACCAGCAAAAAGACGGCTCTGTAGTGATACCAGAGGTACTGCAACCATTCATGGGTGGTCTCGAGGTTATCGAACCGAAGAAATAACAGAGGCGAATAGAACGATGAAGTTTACCAAAATACACGGTCTCGGTAATGATCACATCATTATCGACCTCTTCCGTGAAACACTGCCGAATCCCCACGAGATTGCCACAAAGATGTGCGACCGTCATTTCGGCGTTGGTGCCGACGGTTTGATACTTGTCGGGCCATCGGAAACCTACGATTTCTCTATGCGCGTGATCAACAGCGATGGCAGCGAGGCAGAGATGTGCGGCAATGGGATTCGTTGTCTCGCCCGTTACGTCGTAGAATCCGGCCTGACCGATAAGACTACGTTTGTCACCGAGAGTCTCCGGGGACCGCACACCCAGGAAGTTCATCTGATCAATAGTACTTTTGTCGATGTCACAACCTCCATGGGGAAGCCTGTCCTCAACCGCAAAGCGATTCCGATGAACGGCGACGATGTCGACATGGTGGTGAATGAAGAACTCGTAGTCGATGGCAGTCCCTACCGGATTACCCTCGTGAATGTGGGAAATCCCCACTGCGTGGTCTTCGTCGATAATGTCGATGCGGTCGATCTGTCAGTAATCGGGCCCAAGTTCGAGTATCACGAGGTATTCCCGAACCGAATCAATACCGAGTTTGTCACAGTGCTCGATAAAAACAACCTCAGAATGCGGGTCTGGGAGCGCGGCTGCGGAGAAACCCTTGCATGCGGCACCGGTGCGACAGCCTCGGTCGTGGCGGCAATTCTCAATGGTCTCTCCCTGGAAACCGTCTGCGTCCACCTAGCCTATGGCGACCTTATCATCGAATGGAAAAACCGGGGAGAATTGTTCATGACCGGTGGTGCGGAAACCGTATTTTCAGGGGATTACAAAATATAACGCTACAAAATGGCCGGTTGGTCGTTTAAAGAACGAAACCATCATTGAGAAAAAACTGGTAAATCAAAACTCAGTATACGTACATTTGAAAGGAAACAATCATGGAAGAAGATGTCAAGAAAGCCCTCGATGAAATACGCCCCGCGCTTCAGGCTGACGGCGGCGATGTCGAGTTTGTGAGCATGGAAGATGACGTTGTCAAGGTAAAGCTTAAAGGCGCATGCGGCGGCTGCCCCATGGCGACGATGACGCTGAAGAATGGCATAGAAGTGGTTGTCAAGAAACGGGTCCCGAGCGTGAAGAGCGTCGAGGCTGTATAACAGGCTGATATGGTGACAGTGAAAAAAAAGCACAAGGATTCTTCCTGCAATCAGAACTG
>CAYWBT010000194.1:0-6471 GCA_964456585.1 uncultured bacterium | reverse complement strand
GGGAGAGACGTTCTTTGCGCTCCGCGGCGAGCATTTCGACGGAATACATTTTGTCGATTCCGCGTTCGAGAAAGGTGCCGTCGCAGCTGTTGTCAATCGGGATTCGGAAACCGGAGCGACGCTGTCCAAGCCGGTTATACCGGTCAAAGACAGTATCAGGGCGCTCGGTATGGTTGCGAAAAACTACCGAAATACATTTCCGGGAAAGATAGTGGCGATAACCGGTTCGAGTGGGAAGACGACAGTCAAGGAAATGACCATGCAGGTTTTGAAGACGCGCTGGTCGGTGCATGGATCGAGTGGGAATTTCAATAATCACATCGGTTTGCCGCTTTCCCTGTTTGGCCTCGAACAGAGGCACGAGTGTGGGGTCTTCGAACTTGGCATGAGTGCGCCGGGTGAAATTGCGTACCTGGCCGATATTGCACAACCCAACATCGGTGTCATTCTCAATGTCGGGCCGGCGCATCTCGCCTTTTTCAGCGGTATCGAGGAAGTTGCACAGGCGAAAATGGAGCTGCTCGAAGTGCTGGGCAGTGAGGGGACCGCACTAGTGAACGGCGATGATCCTCTTCTCAGCTCCGCTGAACGGTACCGGGTCGGAAGGATCGTTCGTTTCGGCATCGAAGGAAACCATGATTTCCGGGCACGGAACATCACCCTGCATGAGGACGGGTGCGCTTCATTCGATATAGAGGGGTGCACGCTACGGCTCGCGATTCCGGGCCGCCATTCCGTTTACAATGCGCTTGCAGCGTATGCTGTCGGGCGTCTTCTGGATGTTGACGCGACCGAAGCGGTTAAGGCGCTCGAACACTTCAAGGCTCCGGACATGCGCATGCGGAGCTTTGAAACAAAGGGCGTGAGGGTAATCGACGATACCTACAATGCCAATCCACTTTCCATGAGAGCGGCGGCGAATGTGCTCTTGATTATGCAGGCGGAAAGGAAAATCGCCGTTCTGGGCGACATGCTCGAACTGGGAAACACATCGGACAAGGAACACGAAGCGGTAGGGAAGCTCTTCGGCACCATCGGGCTCGAACGGCTCGTTTGTCTCGGCGACAGCGCCGAGCATTACCGGGCAGGCGCGATCAAGGGTGGTATGAAGCCCGCATCGATTACGGTGTTTCCCGATACAGCGGCAGCGGTGCCGTTTATCCGGGAGATCGTACGGCCGGGCGATGTGCTTTTTATCAAGGGTTCCCGTGCGCTAGGCATGGAAAAAATCATTGAAGTATTGAGCGGGGCTGACTGATGTTCTACCACATTTTTATACCGTTGGTCAAGTATTTCTCGGCGCTGAATATATTTACGTATATCACGTTCCGTGCCGGGTATGGCATGGTAACGGCGCTGTTGATATCGTTCCTGTGCGCTCCATTTGTCATCCGGTTTCTCAAGAACTGGCATATTCAGGAGCAGATCAGGCAGAACGGGCCGAAAAGCCACCTGGCAAAGAAGGGAACCACCAGCATGGGAGGGTTGATCGTTCTGCCGGGTATTATCATCCCGACCCTGCTCTGGGCGCGCCTCGATAACGACTATGTGCTTCTGGCGCTGTTCGCCACGATATGGATGGGATTCGTTGGTTTTTTGGATGACTATCTCAAGATAAAACGTAACCTGCCGAAAGGTTTGGTTGCCCAGTACAAGTTGATTGGGCAGATTCTCCTCGGCATCATCGTCGGCACGTACCTGTTTTTGCACAGCCATGATACACAGTACTCAACGCTCACCATGTTGCCGTTTTTAAAAAATTACATGCTGGATTACTCGAACTGGTTTATCTACGTTACGATGGTTACCCTGGTGATAACGGGAACATCGAACGCGGTAAACCTCACCGACGGCTTAGACGGCCTGGCGATCGGTTTGGTCGGGATTGCCTCGGTGACCTATGCGATTATCTGTTACGTTCTCGGGCGTGCGCCAACCGCCGACTACCTCGGTGTTTTCTACATTCCGCAGTGCAGTGAGCTGACCGTTTTCTGCCTGGCGGCGACCGGTGCCTCGCTGGGATTTCTCTGGTTTAATTTTCACCCGGCAAAGATATTCATGGGCGATACGGGATCGCTTGCCCTGGGAGGGGCTCTTGGCACGGTGGCGGTTTTGAGTAAAACCGAAATTTTGCTTGTTATCATCGGTGGTGTTTTTGTCGTCGAGGTGCTGTCGGTCATTATCCAGCGGTACTATTACAAAATGACCAAGGATGAAAACGGCGTGGGGAAACGGGTGTTCAGGATGGCGCCGCTCCACCACCATTTCGAGATGCTTGGCTGGAAGGAAGAACAGGTGGTTGTACGGTTCTGGATCATTGGCGTATTGCTGGCGCTTATTGCGCTCACGACGTTCAAGATAAGGTGAAGGGTATGGTGGAAGACAACAAGAGCATAGATTTCTGGCTGCTTTTCGTGACCCTGGCCCTGGCGGGTATCGGCCTTGTCATGGTGTACAGTTCGAGCATGTACCTGTCGCTCGAAAAAATCGGCTCGGGATCCTTCTATTTCAAGAAACAGGCGGTGCATATTATAATCGGCATCGCGGTGATGATGTTTCTGACCAGAATTCATTACCGGAGTTATGCTGTTATCGGGCCGGTCGTGCTCGGATTCGGTTATCTGTTGCTTATCTGGCTTCTCGTTCAGAATCACCTGCGCGGTGATGATATCAACCGGTGGTTGCGCCTGGGCTGGATATCGTTTCAGCCATCCGAACCGATGAAGGTATTCCTCATCATCTTCCTTGCTTCGAGCGTCGCAGGGATGGGCGATAAAATCCGTGATTTCAAGCATGGCTTCCTGCCCCTCGTCGTGGTCATCGCGCTCACCTTCTGCCTGGTGTTCCTGCAGCCCGATCTCGGTATCGCCGGTATACTGCTGGTAAGCGGACTCTCCGTTATGTTCTTCGGCAAGGCGAAATTGTTGCACTTTCTCATGATTGCCGCGCCCGCATGCATAACGATTGTCCTGCTCGTAAAGAACGTCGCGTACATGAATAAGCGCTGGCTCGACTACGTGGGTACCGAGGTACCCTATCAGATAAAACAGTCGATTATTGGTATCGGCAGCGGCGGTATCTTCGGCATCGGTCTCGGAAACAGCAACATGAAATACTACTTTCTGCCCGAAATGCACACGGATTTCGTGTTTTCGATTTTTGCTGAGGAACTGGGGTTGCTCGGTACGTTCACCCTCCTGTTCCTCACGATGCTTTTCGTTCTCCGGGGATTCAAGATCGCCCGACAGGCGCCGGATATGTTCGGTTATCTGGTCGCATCCGGGCTTTCGCTGATGATCGGCATGCAGGTCTTTATCAATATCGGCGTTGCGATTCGGCTCTTGCCGACAACGGGGATGACCCTGCCGTTTATCTCGTACGGCGGCTCTTCGATCGTTGTATCGTTCATGATAACCGGTATTCTCTTGAATATCTCCCGCTATGGGAGAGCCGAGGTGCGGCTGTCGAAAGAATTCGGCGGCCGGAAGTACCGGAGGGTGTATACATGAGAATTCTGCTTGCCTGCGCACATACCGGCGGACATATCTACCCGGCGCTTGCTGTCGCCGGTGAACTGCGGGAGCGTATGCCCGACACCTCGGTCCTGTTTGTGGGGGGAACTCGCGAGATACAGAATAAAATCCTCAGCGATGCCGGCTACGAAATGAAGAAAATACCGGTGGTCGGCCTGCCGAGAAAACTCTCACCCGCGCTGGTAACATTCGTAGGTAAGCTGGGAATATCAATTGTACGGTCGATGCAAATAATCCGTGGTTTTAAACCGTCACTGGTCATGTCGACCGGAGGATATGTGGCAGGTCCGCCAATTATTGCCGCCTGCGTGCTCGGCGTACCGGTGGTGATGCAGGAACAGAATTCCTACCCGGGTATAACGACGAAGTACCTGGCCCGGTTCGCGGAAGTGGTCTTTCTCGGTTTCGAAGATGCCGCTCGATACCTCAAAGCGCATCCCGGAACGGTGGTCACCGGAAATCCGGTACGGAAGGAAATCGGCACCGGAAATCGGACGGATGCAGCCGCTAAATTCGGGCTCGACCCGGGTTTGAAAACGGTACTGGTGTTTGGCGGGAGCCAGGGATCACGGGCGATAAACACCGCTTTCTCCGGGATCGTGGAAAAGCTCGGGGAGCATGATCTTCAGGTTATCTGGCAGACCGGTGCAGCCGAATTTGAGCGGTGGAGATCGTATGACGGTGCTGCGCAGGGAAAAATAAAGGTCGTTCCCTACCTGGATGCAATGAGCGATGCCTACACTGCGGCTGACCTGGTGGTCGCGCGAGCGGGAGCGATGTCCATCGCCGAGATCACGGTTTGTGGCCTCCCGGCGATCTTTATTCCGCTACCCACGGCGGCGGAGCGGCACCAGGAACATAACGCCCGGTCACTCGTTGAGGCGAAAGCGGCCTCGATGATACTGGAGGAGAATCTCTCGCCGGATGTCCTCGAACGGGAAATTATGGGAATACTAACATCAGATAAACGGTGTGCCGACATGTCCGCTGCTTCGAGACAGCTTGGAAAACGCGATGCCGCCGGCCGTATTGCTGAATTCATTATAGAACGATTTGGGATGAACTGATATGCTGCTTGGCCCCTTGACAAAAAAAATCAGGAATATACACCTCATCGGTATTGGTGGAGCGGGTATGAACGGGATCGCCGAGATACTCATGAATCTCGGGTTCACGGTGACCGGCTCAGATATGCGGTCAACACCGGTTACGAAGCGGCTGGAATCCCTCGGGGCAAAGATCTTTCACGGGCATGCTCCCGAGAACGTTGCCTCCTGCGACGTAGTGGTTTATTCGTCGGCGGTTAAGGAAGACAATCCGGAGATTGAGGCGGCTCGGGCACGGAAAATACCGGTCATCAAGCGCCCCGAGATGCTCGCGGAGCTCATGCGTATGAAGTACGGTATCTGTATCGCCGGTACACACGGCAAGACCACGACAACATCGATGGTCGGACAGGTGCTGAAAAAGGGAAATATCGACCCGACGATCATTGTCGGCGGGAAGGTCGCCGATTTCGGCGGGAGCGCAAAGATCGGCCAGAGCCATTTTCTCGTTCTCGAGGCAGACGAGTACGACCGTACGTTTCTTAAGCTGACGCCGGTGCTCGCTGTGGTAACGAACATTGAGGTTGAACACCTCGACTGCTATGAAGACCTGGATGATATCAAGTCTGCATTCATCGAGTTTGTCAACAAGGTGCCTTTTTTCGGTCAGGTGATTCTCTGCATCGATGATGCCGGTGTCCAGAGTATCATTCCACATATCGAGCGCAGGATCACCAGGTACGGAATATCCCGCCAGGCCGACGTTCGGGCGGAGAACATCACCTTCGACAAGTTGCAGACGTCGTTTGCAGTCAATGCGTTCGGCAAGCAACTGGGAACAATTACCCTGAATGTACCGGGATACCACAATATCAGGAATGCCCTTGCCGCAATCACCGTGGGAATTGAAATGGACGTGGATTTTACCGATATTCGGGATGCCCTGGCGGCTTTCAGTACGGTTGAGCGACGGTTCCAGGTGCTGGGAGAAGTTGCCGGAATCATGGTGGTCGATGATTATGCGCACCATCCAACCGAGATAATCATGAGTCTGGAGGGAATCAGGAAAGGCTTCGATCGACGCATCATCGCGGTTTTTCAGCCGCATCTCTACTCGAGAACGCGTGATTTTCACCTTGATTTCGGAAGGGCGCTCCTTGAAACGGATGTGCTCTTCGTGACCGGAATTTTTCCGGCGCGTGAGTCACCCATCGAGGGAGTAACCGGGAAACTGGTGTCGGATGCAGCACAGGCGGTCGGACATCGTCAGGTAACCTATATCGAAGACCGGAAGAAACTTATCCATGCTGTTCTGGACGAAGTCAGGGATGGTGATGTCGTGGTGACCTTCGGCGCCGGTGATGTGAATAAAATCGGGTATGAACTCCTGGATATACTTAAAAAGCGGGGTTGATGGAGCAATGGCACAACGCAAGAAAACTTCGGCTAAAAACAGTCCCCGGTGGCAACAGAGTAACGCCTCGTATCGTAGGAGAACCGGCAAGGCCGGTCGTCATGTCGGAGTAGGCCGGTATATCCTGGGGTTCATGGCTGTTGCAGTGATGCTTTACTTCGTCGGCAGTAACGTGTCCACCCATGTACGGAAGCATCTGATTTTCACCGTCCGCGATGTTGTGGTTGAGGGGGTCGAATATCTTGATAATGACGCGCTGCTCGCGGCTGCTGGGGTCGAGCCGGGTGTGAACATTTTTGATGTGGATATTGCTGAAGTTGCCGGGAGAATTGAGCGCTCGTTTGCGGCCGAAAATTTCACGTTGTACCGTCGTATGCCGAACAGGATAACGATACGGGTTAACGAGCGCCAACCGGTCGCTCTCTTGAACATGTAAACGCTCGTCGGGGTCGATAAGAACGGTATCCCCCTGCTGCAG
>CAYWBT010000193.1:0-6485 GCA_964456585.1 uncultured bacterium | reverse complement strand
GAAGGAGCTGACAGTCCGCGGCGGCGAAACCATTCTCTCCTACCTCACCGCACACAAGATATTCATCCCTTCCGCCTGCGGCGGCAAGGCGACCTGCGGTCTTTGCAAGGGACGGGTCGTGAGCGATGTCGGGCCGCTTCTGCCCACGGAACGACCGTTCATGTCAAAGGAAGACCTTGCGGACGGCACCCGCCTCCTCTGCCAGGTGAAGGTCAAGAAAGACACGGAGATCGCCATCCCCGAAGAATATTTCCTTGTCCAGGAGTTCAAAAGCACAGTGGAGGCGATAACACCGCTCACACACGACACCCGGATGTTCCGGTTCCGCCTCAACGATCCCAATGAGATCAAGTTCAAACCCGGGCAATTCGTCCAGTTCCGTATTCCCGGCGCGGGTGAAGAGCGTGCCTATTCCATCGCCTCGAATCCCAACGAACCCGGTACTGTCGAGTTGATCGTGCGCCTGGTACCCGGCGGGCTGTGTACGACCTACATGTTCAACAAACTGAAGGTTGGCCACGATATTTTCCTGACCGGCCCCTACGGCGAGTTCTTCCTGCGCGAGGAAACTGACGACCCGATCATCTGTGTCGGGGGCGGATCGGGAAGCGCTCCCATCCGTTCGATCATCGCATACCTGCGGGATAAACAGTCTCCGCGCAAGATATTGAGCTTCTATGGCGGCAGGACACCCAAGGATATCTACTTTACCGAGGAATACCGCGAGTTGGAAAAAACGATGCCGGACTTCAAACACATCCCGGCGATCTCAGAACCGCAGGATGGCGACGGCTGGGATGGTGAGAAGGGCCTGATCACCGAAGTCATCGAGAAACACCTAAAAAACGCAGAGAACCACGAAGCCTACATGTGCGGCCCCCCCGCCATGATCAAGTATTCCACCATGCTGCTGGAGAAGCTCGGCATCGACAGCGAACGGATCTACTTCGACGAGTTCTGATGGCGTGATCAGGGCACGACAATAAGGCAAAGGGAAGTTCAGACTGTACGTCCTTATTTGCATTCAAACAGAAAAAGAGAGACCGAACCAACGTGCATTCGGTCTCTCATTTTTTTTCGGTATCAATGAACCGTTCTCGAACGATACCGTCTCGAAGAATCCTACCCCTTACTTACCGCTCGCTTTCCGCCAGCCGCGGGCGAAGTAGAAAAACTTGACCGGTTTGCCGGACACGTTGAAGTTCGCATGCGGCGTTGCATCGTCCGGGGGAATCATGTAGGCGGTTCCCGGTGGCAAGTACCGTATCTGTTTATCGAACTGCACATAGGCATTATCGGTGAGTGGACACCATATCTCCTCTATCAAATCGCCGTGGCTGTGCGGCTGGGCAAACTCGCCGGGAGGTATGGTGACCGTGAGCAACAGCTCGATATCGGCAAGCCCCTCTTCGGCACGAATGAGCCATCGGTTGTGGTTGACCCAGTGCGCTGTCCGAACATGGAACGGCTCGACATTCTCGTCGTGCCAGACGATGCGGTCGCGGGGGGTGAATCCTTCCGGTACCGGCTCAACCACGTGGTACATGGTCAGGTCATCGTCGCCGGTAGTGGTCATGGTGAACGAAAGTCCCTCCGGGATGAGGAAGGTGACCCCCTCATACAGGTCATAGGTCTCGCCCCCGCCGGTCACCGTCCCGGTGCCGCCGGTAATGTAAAAGAGCTCCTGTTCACCGGCCGGAGCCACCGGCTGCGTGGTGAGATGGGGAAACAGGGAGCACCAGGCGAACTTCTTCAGGTACTTCAGCACTGCACCGCGGGCGTTTGGCTGCAGGGGATCGCCCTCGCAACGGGTTAGCACATCGCGCTCGATCAGGGAACCGTGGGAGACCACCGGCGGCGATTCCCGCCAGTTGCGGATGTACATGTCGATATTCGCATCGATCGAAAGATCAAATGGTCGGCTGTCAAGCATGCTGTGCGGTTTCGGCTCACCCGGTGCCGTTTTCATCATCCAGAACACTTTCGCCGTACTCCCGGTGACATTGATGTTGGCATGGGGTGTCGTGCCATTGGCCGGAACTTTGTAGACAGTGCCCGGCTTGAAATCCCGCATCTGCTTGCCGAGGAGCACCCTGGTATCCTCACCCCGGATTGAAAACCAGAGTTCCTCGGAGCCTTCATTATGGCTGTGAGGCTGGGACATGGTCAGGGGCGAGAAATACACCGGTCGGCATCCTATCAACACTGCCAGGCCGTCCTCCGTTGAAAACAACCGGCCGCCGCCGATGTGCGACCAGTGGCCGTTCTGTTTATTCAGGTGCCCGGCAAATTCATCTTTGACCACCAGCGCCTTCTTCGGAGTAAACCCGCTTGGAATCGGCTCGGTGATAATATACATCGCCAGCGTCTCGTTGCCGGTATTTTCGATGGTGAACGACAGCCCCGGCGGCACCAGCACACCGATGCCATCACGGAGTTCCGCTTCTTTACCCGCGCACTGTATGCGGCCATGCCCAGTGTAGAAGAAATAGAGTTCCTGTTCACCACGCAGCGTAACCGGCGTCGTACGCTCATGGGGAGGGAGGTACGCATGACTGAAGGATTTAATATCGGTCAGGACAGCGCCGCGCCGGCTTGGACGGAGCGGATCGGTACCTTCCAGTCCGGTGAGAAGTTCGTTCCGGAACATCGCACCGCGGACACGCTCCGGCATATGATCGTTGATATTCGCCATGAACAGATCAATGTTGGGATCGATCGCCGGATCGTACGGCCTGACATCGAGATCGTTCCAACTGTTATCCTGAGCATAGCTCCGGGCTATACCGAAAAGGACAAGAAGAGCGAGTACCATACAGGTTCTTTTCATGCTATTTCTCCTTCGGTTGGTAAGGTATAACGAGTGTAACCGGATTGTCTCCCCTGGTCGAATGGCTGGAGGAACAAACCATGCCATTGATGATAAAATACAATTGTTTACACAGCCGTACTACTAAAAATATCGTTCCACTCGGTTAAAGTCGTTTGATACATTGGCACACTATCGCCGTTCAGAGTGTTTTGTTAATTCCAGATTTTTAAAAAACATCAACCATTTCAACAAATTTTTCATATGCGGCATCGTAGAGCATGGCTTGTTCAGGCCGCGGATTTATGATAGTATGGTTCGGCGAAAGAAACGTCCCGCATGCATCCTCGATCGTCCGGAAGCGGCCGCTTCCCACTCCGGCGAGCATCGCTGCTCCGGCACAGGCTGCTTCCCGCTGCTCCGGCACCATGAGGGGGATGTTTGCACAATCTGCGACAATACGTGGCCAGAGAGTGCTTCCCGCTCCCCCACCGATTATGATCAACTTTTCGACCGGAATCCCGCGTGCAGAAAATGTTTCGAGGTGCATCCGGTTCGCCATCGCCACCCCCTCGAAAACCGACCGGGTGAAATGCCCGGGTGTGTGCACCGTATCGATGTTGAGAAAGGCGCCTCTTCCACTCCTCGAAACGTTGTTCGGGATAAAGAGTAAACCGTCGCTCCCGGCACCGATTTTTTCGGCTTCCCTGCCCAGGGATTCAAAATCCTCCCCGGGACGGAAGGTACGCTGAAACCAGTTGAGCGAGTTACCGCCGGAAGGTACCGATGTTAAAAGACCGTATTTTCCATCGAACACATGAACACACGGGTGAATAACCATACGCTCATCGGACACGAGCGTATCCGAGGTAACGAGCAGCACCCAGGCGGTACCGGCGGAAAGAACGCAGTCGCCGCTGTTCGCCGCGCCGGCTCCGATGCTCGCGCAGTATTGATCGTGCGCGCCGGAAACGAGCAGAACATCCTCGGGAAGTCCCAATTCACGGGCGCTGTCAGGTTGTAAACTCCCGAGCGGCGTCCCCGAGGGAACCACATCGGAAACATTCTCCCGGGCTATCCCGGCGATGTCCAGAATTCTGTCCGACAGGTCGCGGGTATGAAGATCGAGAAACTCGGTCAGCGCAAGATTGCTGCAATCAGTCGAAAACCTGCCGGAGAGACGGTGGTTGAGGTAATCGATCGTCGAGGCACAATACCGGGTGCGCGCAAACAGTTCGGGCCGCTTCTCCCTGAACCAGACAATCGCGGGAAACGTCAGGGCGGCCAGATTTCCCCAGCCCCCGGTGCGATACAGCTCTTCCTCGTTCACCTGCGTGCGAATGACATGCGACACCTCCGCCGCCCGCTTGTCGAGCCAGCTGACAGCAGGGTACAGGGAACGGAAGTTCTCATCGAGGAGTACGAGGCATCCCCCCTGGGTCGACAGGCTCATAGCGGTGACACGGTCGCCCGCCCTTTTTCTCTCAACGAGATTGTTAACCGTGCCGACCAGGGAGTTCCACCAGTCCTCCGGGTCCTGTTCGGCATGGTTTTCTCGGGGATAGGCAACGGGATACGAGCGGTAGTCGCTGTCGATGAGATCGCCATTCACACTGAACAGGGCGCTCTTCGTTCCGGTTGTTCCGATGTCAATTCCCAGCAGGCAATCCATAAAATTCCTCGAATCGTCGTGGTGAAAAACCGGGGATACAGTAAAGGATAGCCATAACCGGCATTCGCTCGATTACGGCATGTCCCTCTTTCCCGGCGGAAAAATGGGACGGGAATCTTACTCCAGGATAATCGACTGTATCCCGAGCAGTTCGGCAAGCATCATAACCTCTCCGGCTCGCTCTCCCCTTGTCAGGCCGATGTGGTGCGTGCCTCCCGCCCTCCCGTATGCAGTCAGGAAATCGGGCAGTTCCCTGTCCGGCTTGAAGTGAAAGTACGGCATGTCTATGTCGGGAGCGCCCGGTATTTTCTCGCAAATGGCGCCGGTATAGACAATCATCTGGAATGCGCCCCCTTCGACAACACCGAGGTTCACGACAGTGGCGCGCCCCTCCTCCATACTCACCTCGGCAATAACGGGATCAATTGCCCTGCCAAACTGGAATTCCTTGCGCCGGAGAACAGTTTCGCCGCCGAACGCCGGATTCGATTCCCCCATGTGTCCCATGACAATCCTGCCGCCGTCAAAATCGGGACAGAATGTCTCGGTAAAGACAGTATCGCCGCACAGGTAGCGGAGTATCAGGTTCGCGGTAGCACCGAGGAGGTCACCCTCGCCCGCATAGGCAAGCCCCTGTTCCTGAAGCTTGGATACCGCAAGGAAGGGCAGCGTCCGTATATGAGGATGCTCGAGGATTCCCTGGAAGTGCATGGAGAACGCGTTCAATGAAAGTTCCGCAACCGCGGTTTTCAGTCCCAGGTATACCCGGTTCGATTCCCTGAGAATAGCACTGTCGACCGAGGATTCGATGGTGTATTTTTTCCTGTCACGTTTACACTCTTCTTCAAGTTCGCCGTCAGCCACATTCCCGATGAAGTCAGCCAGATCATTCAGGGCAACATGCCTGACCTCGGGTCCCAGGCCGGCATTAAGCGCGGTTGTATCGATCCCGAAATCACCCATGCCATCGAACGTATACCCCGCGAGCCCGATGATCGACCTCCTCAATCTCTTTTTCACCTGTGCCGCCCGCGACCACGATGCGATTTCTTCAAACGCGCGGGCATCGTCTCTTGTGCCGCTCACGAACAGAAACTGTCGCCGGTTCCGCTTCAGAACGTTTGCCAGATCCATGTAGCCGTGCACCCCGTGATTACACATGATGTCCTCAGAGGTCATGCCCCCGGCCATCGAACTCTTCGGCGTGGTGCTGAACAGCAGGAGCGGAAGGCGCGTCTCGAGCAGAGGATTGAGCGCAGATATGCTCGTTGCGTACGAAATGAAAAGGACGACGATCATATCGACATCGTTCGATTCAAAGTCGCCGATGGCGCGTCGCACGTCGCTCGTCGTGGCACAAACGGGGGCGGTCGTGACTTCGGCGAAAACACCGAAGCTGCCGGCGATTTCCCTGATAAACGGCCGTTGTTTTTTCTCGAGTTCGGGTTTGTACTCCTGGTATAATTCGAGCGTGAGGGGGAGGAGTCCCAGTTTCGGTTTCATCGGTTCATTCATGGTTGTTTCCCCGGTATTTCATGGTTTTTTCATTCGATCGGCATTCCTTACACATACATTCCGGAAAAGAGCACAATCAGCACAATAATAATGATGGCAAATCCGAGCCACCAGAAGACAACACTTGAATACCACCGTGATCCGAGCCCGTCAAATATATTCAGCCGCCGCCAGTTGATGACCAGTGTGTCGGTCACCTTTTCCGGTGCGGGTCGGGGCGTGATCAGGCTGACAATAACACACACCGTGACGGAGAATGCCCAGTTGACAATGGACTGCATTCCGTAGGGTTCAAGCCAGAGCGGATGGCCGGGAAACTGTACATAAATCTTGACGAGTATGCCGAGGGCAAAACCCGCCGATACCGCCGCCGTCGCACCGGTCCCGTTCACCCACCGGAAGAGGATCCCGAGCAGGAAAACCGCAGCGAAGGGGGGTGCAAAAAACGCGTACAGCGATTGAATATACACGAACAGGCTCCCCCCCAGC
>CAYWBT010000192.1:0-6501 GCA_964456585.1 uncultured bacterium | reverse complement strand
CTCTCATGTAGAAATTAGAAAGTTATGCGATAATGAGGATATATTAAGTGAACCTCGAAAAGATAAAAATAAGGGTAGTAGAAGTCTACGCCAGGAATATAGAAAGAATATTTCACTACATGCAATTATCGAACTTGAAGCCTTAGAATAGAATTTAATAACATTAAAGAGGGGCGTTATATAAACGCCCCTCTTTTTTTATATGGTTTTCACGCCTCCCCCGCGTCGCGGAGTCTCGTGATGTAGTTCATGCAGTACTCGTCGAGACCGATCACCGCCTGGGCGGAACAGAGCGTCAGCATCATGTCCTGTTCGAGCGGATCGACGATGGCGCCATCGCAGCCGGCCGCGATAAGCATGGAGAGAAAGACCTTGTTCAGGTTGTTCCGCCTGGGGATCCCGAAGGAAATATTCGAGAGTCCGAGGGCGATGTGACTTTCCGGGTAGGTCTTCTTCGTGTAGCTGACCGCGTCGAGGATGAAACGGGCCTGCCCGGGATTGGTTGCCGCCGGCCGCACCAGGTGATCGAAGTACGCGCGGTCAAGCGGGATATCGTGCGAATCCAGCAGGTTGGCGATATCGTCGGTGATCCTGATCCGTCCCTCGTAGTCTTCCGGCATGCCCTCGTCATTCATGGTCAGGCAGATAATCCCGGTGTTATATTCCTTCACGAGCGGGATGATACCGTCCACGCGGACTTTTTCCATGGTGATGGAATTGATGATCGTTCCGGGGCGGTTGCAGATTTTCAGCCCGGCCTCGATGGCATCGGGATTGGCGGAATCGAAGGAAATCGGCAGATCGACCTCGTCCGAAACGATGCCGGTGAGCCACTTCATGTCATCGATTTCTTTCGCAGGATCGCCGCCGGCATTGATGTCGATATGGGTCGCTCCGGCTTCCATTTGTTTTTTCGCGACTTCCCTGACGAATCCCTCGTCGCGCTCCCAGACTTTTTCGCGGAGTTTCTTGCGGGTCATGTTGATTCGTTCTGCAATGATGGTGAACATAGCCTTCCTTCCCTTGAGTAATTGGTTCGTATGATAGACGTGTCGTGTTCGATATCTTCAGGCACTATTGGCAAAGGATTTCCCACTTTATCAGATGGTAACATGGCCGCGTGATCCGCCTGCCCTCCCTCAGGCGTACCGTTCCCGCATGTCCGCAAACCGGCCGCAGGATTTTTTCCCCTCAGGACACCGTCCCAATTGCACGCACTTCGGGCCGATTCCCCGGAAGATGACCGGGGTAACCTCACGGGCTAGTACGAGCATCCGTTCAGTTGCCGTCCTGATCTCCCACTGGGCCCGGCTGCACAGGCGTTCCCCGAAGAAGTGGAAGAGTTCACGGGCGTTCATGGTGACCATGATCTTGCTCTCGACCGCATTCGGGAGGACATACCGGGCATCCTGGTTCGCCGTCTCCCCGCTCCCTCCCAGCGCGTCGCGGAGTTTCCGGTACGTTTTCGCCGACGCTGCCATGAAATCCCGGAAGTACTCTTCGGCGTCCATGCTGCCTCCATCGGTCTCGACCGTTCTGCCCTTGAGGCTCGGCGGGACGATGTAATCGAATGTTTCGTGCGGGACGTACCGCTGGCTGCGCTGGGAATAGGATGCCAGGCGGTGCCGAACGAGCTGATGGGTCAACACCCGTGATACGCCCTCGAGCAGGAACGTATAGGACGCGTGCTCGAAGGGACTCAGATGCCCCATGCGGCGGAGGGCGCGGAGAAACGTGTCCGTGTCGTTACGCTCGTGTTTGAATATGGTTGACGTTTCTGCGGCATAACAGAGCTTCGCTGCGGCGCAGACGAGTTGTTCGGCATCGCGCGTATACGTCACCAGCGTGACCTGCGGGTGTTCCATGTCGTGTCCCCGGTTTGAGAAAAATACAGCAGAATAAATGTACGAGTTTGCTCGTCGATTTTCAACCGGTTTTTATCAGTCGGGGTCGTCAGAAAGAATGAAATCCGCCTTGACAACCATACCCGCACCGTGATTTATTACCTGAAACCGCAGGGAGCGCACGGGGATGATCAGCATACCCCGTTTGATGAATCCTTTGCAACGACCATATTCTCCGGAGGAACTTATCGCACCAAGGAAAAAAATCGCCGTTTTCGGTTCGTCGCAACCTCGTCAGGGCAGTGTTCACTATGAAGAAGCCCGCCGGGTGGGCCGCGCCCTTGCAGAAGCCGGGTGGCTGGTGGTAACCGGTGGGTACCGCGGTGTCATGGAGGCGGCATCGCGCGGCGCCCGCGAGGGCGGGGGTACGACGATCGGGGTTACGACCTCATTCTTTGCGGAGAAGAACCTGATACCGAACTCCTACGTGGACGAGGAAATTCTCATGCCCTCCTATGCCGGGCGTCTTCTCAAGCTCATCGAGATTTCGGACGGGTACGTCGTCATGAGCGGGGGTTCGGGCACGCTCTCCGAACTGTTCATGTGCTGGGAGCTCGAAAAAAACGGGAGTATTCCGGCCAAGCCACTCGTGCTGTTTGGCGACCAGTGGACGCAGATTATGGATTTCCTCGCGGAAACGCTCAAGGACGAGCGTTCATTTTCATCCTACCGTCACCTGCTCCACTTTTGCAGCGATACCGAGCACCTGGTGCGAATCATTCGTGACCGGCTGACCGCAGACTGAACGAACGGTATCACCGCCGATGCGTGAAATCTGGCCCGACGACAACGACCGGGCGGCTCATTTTGCAAACATGATCCGGTTCTTCCCCCGTCTCTTTGCCAGGTACAGCGCCTGGTCGGCTCGATCGAGGAGCACCGAAGCGCCTTCACCGACAACATGTTCGGCAATGCCGATGCTCACCGTCGACCGGCCAAACTCATCGTTCTTGAGGGCGAACTTTTGTTGCTCGAACAAGGAACGGATACGCTCGGCTATAACAACCGCACCCGCACCGGTACTGCCGGAAAGGATAACCGCAAATTCCTCACCGCCATACCGGCACGCCGGGTCGTTTTCACGGATAGAGGCCATGATCACCTTCCCCAGGTGGGAGAGCACCCGGTCGCCCTCCGGATGACCGTACCGGTCGTTGTATGTTTTGAAATCGTCCACATCAAGCATGAGCATGCTCAGGGGTATTTCCATGGTTTCCGACCGCTGGACTTCTATCGGGAACTGGGTCCTGAAATAGCGAGCGTTAAAGAGACCGGTCAGGCCATCGGTGATTGCCAGTTGCATGTACCGGCGTTCACCCCTTCGCGCCTCTTCGCGCTCACGATACAGCGTGGTCATTCGATCGAAGAGGGCGAACTGGAGCAGGACGACTTCAAGGGCAACGCTTGCCTGGAAGCAGTAAATACCCGCGTTCATGAGCGGCAGAATGCCCATAAGGTTCAGGGTGTGTATCACCGCACCGATACAAAAAAATGACCAGGCAAAGAGATAGTATTTTGCCGGATGAAAGCCTCGTATCATGCAGACCACGCCGACACCGATGATAGCTGCTGGCCCGAGAAATCCCAGGATGACAGAAGCTCGCACGAAGGGTTGCAGGGGAACGAACATGCTGGAGATAACCATGATTCCCGCCAGGACGATCATCAGGGTAATAATCCTGTCGAAGAACGGTGTATGACGCTTCGTTAACAGGAAATTTTTTGTAAACAGGCTGCAGGAGATGACCACCATACCGAGAAATATACCGGTCAGCCGTTCGATCAGTTCATTGCGGTACGGGAGTATATATTCGTGAAAGAGCCCGTTTAGCGCGGCAAAAAAGAGCCCGATGAAGATAACGTAGAGGGCATGGTAGAGATAACTCTTGTCGGACAGGGAAAAGGACTGGATCAGGTTGACAAGCGCCAGGGTAAGAATGACACCGTAAAAAATACCGAGCAGGATTTTTCGTTTGTTCGATCTGTCCAGATAGTTGATATCGGCACACAGTCGTATTGGCAGGAAAAGGGTGACGTCACTCTGGACCCGGAGGTACATCGTACGAGGCTCTGGCAGGTCATCGGGAAGCCTGAACAAGAGCAGGCGCGGCGGTGGGACAGTGGCCGCGGTGCCAAGGTTTGTGTCGACCGAAATGCCGCGGATTACTTCGGTCCATTTCTCCTCACCGGGCTGAACTTCATCCGGTTTCTTGGGCAGGTAAAACCGCACCGGGGAGAGAAACGGCCAGTCGATGTGAACGATCCAGTCACGATGGAAGGCTTCGGGAACCCGTGAAAAATCACCCTTGACCACGGTAAACCGCAGCCAGTAGGCAGACGAGGTAATACCCATGTTAAGCACCCGGTCTACCAGCGGGGCAAACTGACCTGAGAGCGGTGATCGGGAAACATCCTCGATAGTCCAGTTTCCCTCCCGGTCTTCGAGAATCTCAAGGTACTCAACCAGGTTATAGGATAGATGCTCCCCATGGAGCACAACCGTTTCAGCAGCCCATGAACCGCCGGCGTGGATGGAGAGCACGGTGAGGGCGGAAATAGTCACGAGCCGGACATGAGCGGCTACAAACGCTGCCCATAGAGCGGGCTGTCCATATCTGTGATGATAACGTTTGCTCATGTTATATCACACGCTTGTCGGATAGTCTCGTGTGCCACGATGAGATACCGTTAGAAAGGTAACATTCGCTTTTCACCAATAATATTACTTCTCTTGTTCCCGCAACGCAAGTAAGAAAAACGGCACTTTAAAAAATTATTTGTCGCACCTCTTTCGACCGGCGGCGGCATAGGGTGCCGGAAAATGTCCGCGTGGCGCACGTTCCGGGTACAGGAGCATACTCACCAAAAATTGCTTTTTTCGGTTGAGGTTTTTTCCTATACTTCTTTTTTGAAGAAAAGAACATATCCTCACGTTTCATATCATAAAATTCGATCAAGAAGGGGGGAACTACCGTGGCTTTTCAAAACCTTTTCTCGCCAATCACCCTCGGCGGTGTTGAGATCAAGAACCGTTGCGTCATGGCACCCATGGGCGGCGGGCTGTATAGTGCCGATGAGACCTGGCCGTTGCGTTCGATCCGTTACTACGAAGAGCGCGCCATGGGTGGTCTCGGAATGATCATCACCCAGTTTACCCGGGTGAATGGGCATCTCGCGTCGGTTCCCATTTCGGCCATGTATGACGATCGTTTCATTCCCTCTCACCGGAAACTCGTGGAGAGCGTGCACCGTCACGGCACAAAAATCTTCCTCCAGATCGCTCTCTCGGGCGGAAAATTCAGTGCCGAGGCACCCTCTGCAATTTACAGCCCGAATTACGCGGTGAAACCCCGGGCGCTCACCGAGGAGGAGCTTGACGGGCTTGTCGAAGACTTTATCGCCGCCGCCGGTCGCGCTATCAAGGCCGGTTACGACGGTGTCGAGGTGCACGGCGCACACAGCTATCTGATCGGGCAAATGATGTCGCCTGCCCTCAACTTCCGGACCGACAAGTACGGCGGTTCCTTTGAAAAGCGCATGCGGTTTCCCCACGATATCATCACCGGCATCAGGAAGGCATTCCCCGAACTGGCCGTCGGCTTCAAGCTCAGTGCCCACGAGGAATTTCCCGGCGGTATCGATCTTCCCCTTGCGAAGGACATCGCACGATACATCCATGACCTCGGGATCGCCTACCTCCATGTGGCATCGACCGCCTCGACAATCGAGGTGATGAGCAAGTTCCCCTCGGTGCCGCCCATGTACATACCGCGCAACACGCTCATGCCCCTTGCCGCAGGGATCAAGGAGGCCTGTCCCGACGCGGTCGTTATGGGAACCGGCTCTATTACCCAACCACAAGAAGCCGAGGAATTCATCGCATCGGGCGTATGCGACATGGTGGCGCTTGGACGTACGATCCTGGCGGATCCCCACTGGGCAAACCACGCGAAAAACGGTAAGCGTGTCGTCCCGTGCATTCGCTGCAATGTCTGCTATCACCAGCTCTGGCTCGGCGAACCCCTGAAATGCGCGGTGAATCCTTATGTGAACCATGAGGCCGAACAGGATCTCCCGATCCCGTCGCGGAAAAAGCGGGTGATGATCGTGGGCGCGGGACCGGGAGGTATCCGCTGTGCGCTGACCGCATCAAAACGCGGCCATGATGTTACCCTGTACGAGAAGCAACCTTATGTGGGCGGTATGGTCTATCCCGGCAGCAAGCCCGCCTGCAAGGACGACCTCACCCCTCTTCTGGCATGGTACGAAGGCGAGCTTGCCGACAGCGATGTTACAGTGAAACTCACTACGGAGGTGACACCGGAGATGATCGAAGCCGAAGCTCCGGACGCCCTCGTGATCGCTATCGGCGCCGAACCGGTCATGCCGGACATTCCGGGCATCAATAAACCGCACGTCGGCACGGCGCCCGAAGTACTCCGCGATATCTCGAAGTTTCCCGGCAGGAAAGCAGTGGTCATCGGCGGCGGCGACGTGGGCTGTGAAACCGCCTGTTACCTCGCCGACAACGGGTATGAAACCACGATTGTCGAACTGCTCCCCAACAGTTTCGATGCGATGATATATGGTATGGAAC
>CAYWBT010000191.1:0-6527 GCA_964456585.1 uncultured bacterium | reverse complement strand
GGAGAAATGCTGGGGATTTGACGCGATAACGTCAAGGCTTGATGTTCCGATGGATCCGGTTGATCCAAGTATAATATACCGTTTCAATAACTACTCCCAAAGTACATGGAACATATCACGAGGTAAACGTACACGGCCGGGCCGGCGAAAAACAGGCTGTCAAATCGATCGAGAATACCACCGTGACCGGGAATAAGATTTGAGGAATCCTTGCAATCAAGGCTTCTCTTTATGATCGATTCCGACAGGTCACCAACCTGTCCGGCCAATCCGGAGAGTATCGCGATCGTCAGGACGTGTCCCCGGGCCGATGTGCTGATAAAACTACCCATCACCGCTCCCATGATAAGCACGCTGATAATTCCCCCGATAAATCCTTCGATTGTTTTTTTCGGGGATATGTCCGGGAAAAATCGATGCCTGCCGAGAAACGATCCCGCAAGGTACGATCCGATGTCAAAAAACCAGACAGCAAACAGGATGACCAGGAGAATGAGATGCCTGTCGGGCCCGTAAAAGGTAAGCGGCAGATTTTCAATCATGAAGAGAAAGGTGATAAAAACCGCGGGATATACGGTTGCGAAAAGTGAGAACGTCACGTTTCTTAACTTATGGTCGGTTTTGGAAACTATCTCAATGATGAAGTTCAAAATCAACGATACGGTGAGAATGGCAACGAGGTGGTCGGCACCACCCCAGAAAGCTCCGCAAAGCAGGAGAAATCCCATTACACTTATAATGAGGAACTGAGAAAATCTCAGCGAATCTTTCAACATCAGGTACAGTTCGCGCTGGCCGAGAAAGTTGACCCCCGCAAGAAAAAGAAACATCACGATTCCCCGCTGCCAGAAAATACCGGTAAGCAGGGGGGCGAAGATCAGGATGACAGCAGCCCGTTTCCACAATGAGCTGTCAGTGATTTTCATACCTCTCATTACGATCGCTTCCTGGGAGAAATCACTTGTGCAATGGCTCGTCCAATACCCATGACCTGCTGGCTTGTCTTGCCATACCGCCGTTCACGAAACGTGAATGATTCGAGGGCATCACAGAAATCCGACTCTGAAAAATCAGGCCACATGACATCGGTAATCCAGAGTTCGGTATAGGCGAGTTGCCAGAGGAGAAAATTCGAGAGACGTCGCTCGCCGGAGGTTCTGATGAGGAGATCCGGATCGGGCATCCCGGCGGTGTCGAGACTCGATTCGATGATCGAGGGCGATATCTCGCTGGCACGCAGGCCACCGGTTTCAACTCGGTGTGCTATCGTGCGCACCGCACGAACGATCTCGTCGCGGCCGCCGTAGTTGAGGGCAAGTACGAGGGTCAAGCCGTCATTATGTGAGGTTATGTCAACAGCCTCGGTGAGCGACTTTCTGTTCTTGCCGGGAAGCGCTGAAAGATCACCGATAGTTTTTAGCCTGACCTGGTTTTTGTTCAGTTCATCGATTTCGTTTTTTATCGTTTCCGAGAGGAGTTTCATGATACTGATGACTTCTCCGAGCGGGCGCTCCCAGTTTTCGGACGAGAAGGTATAAAGCGTCATAAAGCCGATGCGAAGTTCTCCCGCCAGGCTCACAATCCTTCTGACCGTCTCTATTCCGGCACGGTGGCCTTCGATATGGGAGAGTTTACGTTGTCTCGCCCACCTGCCGTTGCCATCCATTATCAACGCGACATGCTCGGGAAGACGGCTGTTCAGTAAAGCCTCCTTGCGCTTATCGAGAGACCTGGTTCCCACGACTATTCCTATCTTCGATAATAGCTTTCATTGCGGTAATGGTCTTTTCCGGTACCCGGCGGGAATTGATCATTTTCTTGAAATTGCTGCTTCGTCCCTTCCCATGCCAATCAGAACCGCCGGTGATGAGCAGACCGTACTTTTCAGCCAGTTGTTCATAATATATCTGCTTTTCCAGCGTGTGGAACGGGTGGATAGCCTCGAGTCCCATGAGGTTGTACTCCTTGTATTCCGGTATGAGTTCATCACGATCGACGATACCAGGATGAGCGAGCACGGGAATCCCTCCGTTCTTCAAAATGAGCTCGATTGCTTCTGCCGGTTCGACCGTGTACTTAGGCACATAGGCCGGTCCATCGGCACCGATATACCGGAACGCCTCACCGTAGGTAGTGATGAGTTCCTCGGAGAGCAGCGCCTCAGCGATGTGGGGGCGTCCGATCGGCGATCCGTGCGCCATCCTGAACACGGTATCTATCTGGATATCGAGTCCGATCCGATTCAGGTTATAAACGATCTCCTCCGCCCGCTCCCGCCGTTTTTCTTTAAAAAAATCGATCCGCTTCAGAAATTCCGGATCGTGGTAGTCAATAAAATAACCGAGAATGTGGACATCATCGGTGTAATCAATCGCAGAAAGTTCGATACCGGGAATGATCTCGATCGGTAATCCCTTCGCCGCTTCAATACCCCTGATAACACCGATAACGGTGTCGTGATCGGTGATCGAAATTGTCTTGTACCCGGCACTTACCGCGGCTTCAACGAGATCTTCAGGCGAATCGTTCCCATCGGAACATGTTGTATGGAGATGAAGGTCTATGGTTCCATTCAGCATGGTCTACCTACCCCTCGCGATGGGTGAATGGCCTGAAAAACGGTGACAGTAACACTGCGATAAATATAGATATTAAATATAGTAAAGTCAACTTAATCCCGTGAGCATTCTTCTCTCTTCTGAATTCATGGTCACTTCGAAGCTGCCAAACACCGAGGTGAGAGCGCTCCGGTTTACCGCCCCGCCCTCTCCAAAGTCATCGGAACACCGTCGACTATTTATTGCGCGGTTCTCGAACCACAACTAATATAAACAAGAATAGTGTAGCATGCATGGGCACATCCGGAACGGTGAATGGTTCCAGATGCGGGCGATTTATACTGTGATCGACTTAAATGTTTTAACTTCTCCCTTTCATCATTATATTACTGGTGTTTCAGACCGTCAAAACGATTGACATCTCATCTGTCATCGCTTATGTTTTGCATGAACTTTTTATTCTTCTCGAATGACAGGTACGAAATGAATAGCTTCCCGCGCACACGGATTCTTCAACCACTCGTTCTATACGTGACCGTGATCTTCTCCCTCCTGCTTCCCGCGCTGGTTCACGCCCAGGCGGCAAACACCAGGGAGAACAGGGATTACCGCTATGCCGCCGGGCTCTATGCCGAGGGCAGGTATGAAATGGCGGTCAGAGAGCTCGAAAGCTTTATCGATACCTATCCCAACTCTGCCAATCTTATCTCTGCCCGTTTTCTCGTAGCCGGTTCCTATTTTTACCTGAAAGAGTTCGCGAAAACAGTCGACATCACCCGGCGGATCGAGGAGGAGTTTCCTTCGGTGCTGATTGCAGACAAGGTGCTCTTTCTGGAAGGTCGGGCATACTTTCAACTCGGACAGTATCAAGAAGCGGTTACCGTCCTCGAACACATGAAGAACCGGTATCCGGAAAGCTCTCACATTGCCGAAGCGCTCTACAACATCGGCGATGCATATTACAACATGGAGAGTTTCGAGAATGCCATCGAAAACTACCACGACGTCGCCATGAAATTTCCCCGGAGCGATGTTGCCGACTGGGCCTGGTACAGTATTGGAATAACGCGCCAGAAAACAAGCGATTACACGGGTGCTGTCAACGCATTCGGCCAAGTGTTCAAGCTGTATCCCAAAAGCGGCCTGAAGGATATCTGCCGGTTCAAAATGGGTGAATCATACTTCATGCTCGGTGATTACCAGAATGCGGTCACCATGATGACCGATGTCATCAACGTGGTCGGCGAGAGAACGATGGTTGTCAAGGGATACTACCTGCTTGGCGAGGCGAATTTCCAGCTTGAAAACTATGCGCTCGCCCGTAAGAACTACCAGATCGTGTACGAGGAATTTCCTGATGAAAGCATCGCGCCCGATGCTATGGAAGCGGTGGGATGGACCTACTACCGGGAAAAGCGGTACGACCGGGCGGCCGCCTTTTTCCAAAAAGTCATCGACACCTACTCTGATGCGGAGAATCTCGACTCGGCGTACTACCGGCTGGCGCTCACAAAGAACCTCGCTGACGACGCTTCCGGCGCGGCTGAAACGTTCAACCAACTCGTTGCAAAATTCCCGGAGAGTCTGTATGCTGACAACGCCCTGTACGAGCTTGGCATGCTCGCCTATGGTCATGAAGACTTTACGAATGCCGCCGCGTATTTCCAACGCCTGATCGACCGGTATCCCTCGAGCGAAAACAAACCAGATGCCCTCACCATGTACGGCCAGTGTGTGATTGAGGAGAACGATTACGAATCGGGCCTCATTGCGTTCACCGAGGTTGTCGAATCATACCGTAACGCAAAAGCCTACCCCATCGCCCTGTTCCAGAAGGCCTTCTGCGAATATCGGCTGGACAGGTTTGAGCCGGCGATAAAAACCTCCCATGCGCTCATCGAGGCCTATCCCAACCATGAGAACGTCCCGGAAGTACTCCTCATTCTCTCCGAAGCGCAGTATAAGCTGGGCGATTATGAAAATTCCCGGAAATCGTACCTGCGGATCCTCACGGAATATCCTGACAGTCCCAAGACCGCAGAAGTTCTGTATGGTGTCGGGTGGGCATCGTTCAAGACCGGCGATTTTAACGGCGCTATCGATGTGTTCACCCGCATACTCGACCGTTTCCCAAAGTCACTGCTCGCCCCGGATGCGGCATATCGCGTCGGCGACGCTCACTTTGCGAGCGGACGGTTCTCCCAGGCGGTTACCGCCTATCAGAAAACGCTCAACTGGTATCCGGACATACCGGTGGCCCACCGGATCACCTTTCAGATCGGCCAGTCGTATTTCCGCATGGAGGACTATACACGTGCAAGCGCCGCATACGACAAGGTCATCAGGGATTTTTCCGCGTCCGATCTCGTCGACGAAGCCAGGAACATGAAGGGCATGAGCTACTTCAAGGAAGAGCGGTACAACGATGCCATCGTTGTATTCAGGACGATCAGCAGAAATTCGGCGTTTGCCGACGATGCGCTGTATCAGATCGGAACGTGCTACTACAACATGGGAAACTTCGAGCAGGCGAACGAAACGTACCGGCAGATCATGCGTGATTTCCCCGAGTCCGACAAGGTCGCCGACGCCATCAAGGGAATCATGGATTCGTACTTGTCTAAGGGACAGGTCGATCAAGCCATCTCGCTGGTGGATGAATACCTGATGAACAATCCCCGTGGAGAACTCGCCGACGACATGCTGCTGCAAAAGGGAGACCTGTATGTCACGCTGAAGAAATTCGATTCGGCGATCACTGCGTACAGCCGCCTGATGAGTGACTATCCCGAGAGCGACAATATTCCCTTTGCACTCTACCAGATTGGTGTCACGTCGATAGAAAGTGGCAAAACCGATGCCGCCGTGGAAGCATTCGAAGAGCTGAGAAACTCGTATGCTTCGCACGATCTGGGAACCCTCGCATCCATCAAATTGGGCGATATGAACCTCAACGAGGGTCGATTCATGGAAGCAATCAGGTACTACGATCAGGTGGCGGTGAAGAACAGTACCGAGCACATCGGCATGGAGGCATCATACAAGAAAGGGCTCGCACAGAAACGGCTTGGTGATGTGGAAGCGTCGAAGGAGACCTTCCGCGGCGTTATCACCCGAAATCCCAATCATATCATGGCACACAAGTCGCGCCTGGAACTTGCCGAGGAAGCGCTCCGCGAGCAAAATTTCGACGAGGCGGTGAGCTTGGCCGAAATCGTGATCGAAAATGTGGTGGACGATAACGCAGCATGGGCACAGTACATTATCGGAAACCGCTACTTCATCTCGGGTGATTACGAAAAAGCCCAAAACGAACTTATGCGCATTACCATATTATATAAGAACTATGCTGAATGGGTCGCCCGCGCACGGCTGCTCATCGCACAGTGCCAGATCAATCTCGACGACAGCAACGGTGCGAAAAAAACGCTCAGGGAAGTCCTGGAAGCCCACCCTGCCGATGCATTTGGAAAACAGGCAAAAACACTGTTGGATGAACTCCCATAACGCTCATTCGAATCGCAGGTGACCGCACCCGAACAAATTTATCTCGAACCGGGCACCGTAGATTCTCAAATCCGAATAGTACGATACTCATGATACTAAACTTCTCTCGACACTATCCGATGCTGAAAGCAACGCTCATCGCCATCTGTTTCTGTTCACCCGCTGTTCTCGTCTCAGCCCAAGAAACTGTCCCGGAACTCGAACTCGGAGAAGAGTACAGCATTATCGGCAAGGATACACGGATTTTCTTGATCCGCGGTGACAAAATTCCCACGGTTGGCTTCGTCGTCGAACCGCTCCCCCTTGCGGACGAGAAGCGTACCACGATATCATCCCAGGGCATGATCGATGAAACCGAGCGAATACGCCGTCAGGAATCCTTCACCGTTACCCGGGGTGTCACGGCGGGACTCGATTATATTGGGGGTGCGAACCATACGAACACTGTTTTCGGCATGGTCA
>CAYWBT010000190.1:0-6579 GCA_964456585.1 uncultured bacterium | reverse complement strand
GACATCAAGCTTGGGAAGCTTGCGTTCCACCACTGAACTACTCCCGCTGCCAATACGCTATAAATATATCCTTTCCCGCGGTTGAGAGCAAGATTTATTCTTCCGGATGCCGCCCGCTCTGCCTTGGCCACCCCCCTCCTTTCCCCACGCGTGAACGCCCAGTATACAAGCATGTCGGTCAGACAGCCGTGTCCGAGAGCCAAGCCTTGATGTTGTCGAACTGTGCCTCGACCGCTCCCGGCGTTCCCGGATCGATCCACCCGATATCGGGCTGGGCACGGAACCAGGTCAGCTGACGTTTGGCATAGCGCCTCGTGTTGCGCTTCATGTCCTCGCGGCATGCTTCGAACGTTTTGTCGCCGTCGAGGTACGGGAACCACTCCTTGTATCCCACCGTGTCGAGGGCGGTCAGGTTGCGTGGATAGCCACGCTGAAGCAACGCTTCGAGTTCATCGAGCAGGCCTGCCTCGATCATCGTGTCCACCCGTGCGTCGATGCGACGGTACAACTCCTTCCGCTCACGGGTAATTCCGATGGTACGGTACGCGTAGTCGCCGCCGCTGATTTTTTCGCCCGATCGAAGTTCGGTGAATGTCCTGCCGGTCGTAGAGAAGACCTCGAGCGCCCGCATGATCCTGAAGGTATCGTTCTCGTGGAGCTCGCCGGCACGCACCGGATCGATGTCACGGAGTTTTTCATACATCCGTGCGGCTCCCCGGGATTCGAGTTCTTCTGCGAGCGATTCACGGACTCCGGGATCGGTGGTAATCCTCACAGAAAGTCCCTCACGGAAAGCTTTAATGTAGAAACCGGTGCCGCCGGAAACGATCGGCAGCTCCCCGCGGGCCAGAATCGGGGGAATAATCTGTGCGGCGCGAATCACCCACGCACCCGCGCTGAAGGATTCGTCGGGATCGACAATATCGATGAGATGGTGCGGTATGCGTTCACGGGTGCTCCCGGACGGTTTTGCTGTCCCGATATCGAGATACCGATACACCTTGCGGGAATCGGCGCTCACGATCTCGCCGCCGAAGACCTCCGCCGCGCGGAGGGCGATTTCTTTCTTGCCGGAAGCGGTCGGCCCGGTGATGACGAGCAGTTTCGGTTTCTCTTGCCGCATGGGATACTGCCGGTTTTGGGTTTCAGGTTGTTCAACCGGTATCAGGCAATCGTCACTGCTTCTGGAACTGGCCACCGGTGCACGAACATAAACGAATATACGCAAGCTTCGACGCGGGGGAAACCCTAATTGTGCATCCCCCTGAGAGCAGCGTATGATACTCTTTCGATATGTTCACACGGTGCACAACCGGGAGGGAACAACTAATGATGATGCACGATAATAAGTCGAAACACCTCGTGAGGCCGGCGCCAGGAATTCCCCGGACACCCGGGCAGAGAGAAATTATCTCTTGACATATTTCGTTCCCCTAGTACATTAAGTATGCTGTACTAATGTATGAATGGTATACGCTTCGTTTTTTGCGGAGTACTTTAGAACGGTCAATCCTACGGACAAGGAGCATCACTGGTTCATCTCTATTCTTGAAGCATTGTGAAGAATTCAAGCATGCTTGCCTGGATAACGCCTAGAAGAGGAGTAGAACCATGGCAAACAGTGATATTTCACTCACCTCCGGGATGCGGAGAAATGTGACCAGTCTTCAGAAGACGGTCGAGCTTCTCAACCGCACCCAGGAACGCCTCGGAACAGGCAAAAAAGTTAACTCGGCACTCGACAATCCCACGAGTTATTTCGCCGCCCAGTCTCATCTGAGCCGTGCAACGGACCTTTCCGCGCGAAAGGAAGGCATGTCCGAGGCGATCCAGGTTGTCAGGGCAGCCGATGCCGGGATAACCGGCATTTCAGAACTCATCGATTCGGCAAAAGGCCTGGCGCAGGCAGCACGTTCCGCCACCACCGCCGAACGTTCATCGCTCGCGTCACAGTTTGACAGTCTCCTCACCCAGATCAACAATCTCGCCACGGATGCCAGTTACAAGGGGAAAAATCTCCTCCAGGGCGAAAACCTGACGGTGGAATTTAATGAGAATGGCTCGAATACCCTGACCGTACAGGGATTCACCGCTTCCTACACCCAGCTCAACATCTCGAAAGCCTTCGGAAACGGCGCCAAAAAGTGGGAGGACGACACTGATATCGACGCCTCGGTTGCCGAACTCGATGCGGCGCAAAGCACCCTGCGCTCGGAATCGGCCAAGCTTGCCGCGAACTTGAGTGCCATAACAGTCCGGCAGGATTTCACCACGGCAATGATCAGCACCCTGACCGAAGGAGCGGATAACCTCACGCTCGCCGATATGAACGAGGAAGGCGCAAACATGCTGATGTTGCAGACACGTCAGGCACTCGGCACTGTGGCGCTGAGCCTGTCCTCAGAGGCGGCGCAGTCGGTTCTGAGGTTGTTCTAACACCCATGAACCGCGGAAAAACGACTACCGGAAAGAGGGGATACCTATCCCCTCTTTTTAACATACACCTGCCCGGTACCAGGGGGACACCTTCCATTTGCGCTTCGGTACGGGTATAGGTATCTTGGAAACCAGAAAGGATACGAGGACACGTGAACGACGGCACCTTTGAAAAATTGTTTCCTGACGACGAGATCACCAAGCGCGATCGGATTGAACTCGCCCTCGCCCACCAAGCGGTGGACAGGGTTCCCCTCCATGAGCAGTTGAGTTATAATTCCCGGGTAATCGCACTGTACACGGGAAAGAATATCAGGGAGTTCGATTATACCATCGAGGATATCGGCGAAGTGGTCAGGAAAACCATGGACGTTCACTTTCCACTTTTTGCACCCAAGGGGACCGCACGGGAAATCGACGAGTACGGCTTCACCATCCAGCACGATAACTGGACGAGTTGGTATACCGGTCGCCCGTTCACCGATGAAAACGGCGCGGCGGAATGGCTGAAGGAAAAAACACAGAACCTGGCCGACGCCCGGGAAACGTTCGACGCCGATACGGTGCGCCGGGACTACCGCAGGGAATTCGCCGCCATGCAGCGGCTCATCGGCGAGACGGTGCTCTTCAACTGGAGTTTCACCGGATTCTGCGACGTTTTCAACATGATGGGATTGGAGATATACTCATTCTTCTCGATAGACTATCCGGAGGTACTGGACGAATACATGGAGGTATCGACCGACCTCGAGGTTAAGCGTATCCATGCAATTGCCGATCGCGAGCTCTCTCCGCTTATCTTGATTCCCGAGGATTTTTCCACGAAACAGGGTCCGATCTTCAGCCCGGCGTTCCTCGCACGGTTTCACTATCCCTCTATCAAGAAACTGACCGATGTCTGGCATGGCTACGATATAACGGTGATGTATCACAGCGACGGCAATTACCGGAAAGTCATTCCCGACCTGATGAAGACCGGCGTTGACGGTTTCTACTGTCTCGAACCGAATTGCGGCATGGATATCGTGGAGCTGAAACAAAAATGGCCGGAAATGGTCTGGGCCGGCGGCCTCGATGGAGTCGATCTCATGGAATTGGGATCCCCGGAAGCTGTCAGAAAAGAAGTACACCGTCACATCAGTGAGACAAATGCGCTCGAAACCGGCGGTATGCTCATGGCCACCTCGAGCGAAATCAATCCACCGATTCCGGCGGAAAATTTCCGCGCCATGGTCGAGGCAACCGGTGAACTCCACAATTCAAACTTCTCAGGATGATGAGACCAGAGATATATGCAGATATAGTCAGCCAGGGGTAACGATGCAATTCATCGTCCTCAACCGGTCAAGCTCACCATGCAATGAAAAAGGCATATCCATGAAAATACTACTCGTTGGCATACTGTCTGCTGGGCTCATCTTTGCCGCGTCTGAACAACGGGTCACCGCGTGTACCAGCATCCTGATTAGCAAGGGTGCTTCGACGGACAGCTCGGTGATTATTTTGCAGACGTGTGACAATGTCTACCACCCGCGTCTCGAAATCATACCCGCTTCACACAATACACCGGGAGATTCG
Source organism: uncultured bacterium (assembly GCA_964456585.1). GTDB lineage: Bacteria > Latescibacterota > Latescibacteria > Latescibacterales > Latescibacteraceae > Latescibacter. The sequence continues at coordinate 2,565 of CAYWBT010000190.1, read as the reverse complement.
CTCGTAATTACCGACCGTAACGACCAGGTTACCGGGAAAGTCGCCCAGCCCGAGTATACCTTCAAGGTGATCGGGCAGAATACGTTCGGACTCATGAACGAGCACCAGGTGGCGATACGGGAAACCACCTTCGGTGGACGTACGGAGCTGAGAAATCCGGATGGTCTGCTCACCTTCTGCAATGTGATGACCCTTGCGCTCCAGCGGGCGAGAACAGCCCGGGAGGCGATCATGGTGATCGACGAGGTGACCGCTGAATACGGCTATCGTGACACGGGCGAATCGTTTTCCATCGCGGACAAAAACGAGGCATGGATCATGGAAATGATCGGGAAAGGCCCCGGGCGAACCGGTATCGTCTGGGTGGCGTGCCGGGTGCCGGACGGCGCCGTATCCTGCCATGCCAACCGGTCGCGCATCGGTGAGTTTCCCCTGAACGATCCGGACAACTGCCTTTTTGCCGAGGATGTGATCTCCTTCGCTGTCAGGCAGGGATACTTCGATAAAAAATCGGGAGATCCTTTCCGCTTCCATGAAACCTATGATCCGGTAACAAAGGAGAAACGGCGTCGGACGGATATGCGGGTCTGGAGTATACTCCGGCGGGTCGCACCCTCACAGCCTTTTGATCCCGGCATCCACCGGGGAAGCGGGGGAAACGCCGAATATCCTCTCTGGGTTATCCCGGATAAAAAACTCTCGACAGCGGATGTGTTCGCCCTCGTCCGCGACCACTACGAGGGTACGGCGTATGACATGACAGAGGGACTTGACGCCGGGCCGTTCGGTTCTCCCGACCGATCTCGTCCGCTCGCCTGGGAGGTCGAGGGCGTCAGACATGCCTGGGAACGCCCAATCTCTACTCCCAATGTCGTTTCCACGGTGGTGTCGCAGTCGAGGAACAATCTCCCGGATGCAATCGGCGGCCTCATCTGGTACGGTCTCGGAACACCGTCCGCCACCTGTTTCATGCCGCTCTATATTGGCATTGAGAAAATCCCCGACTGCCTGATAAACGGCTCTCTCGACCGATTTTCATGGGAGTCCGCCTGGTGGGTGTTCAACTTCGTCGCCACCTACGCAACCCTGAAATACTCGTACATGATAGAAGATATCAGGGACGTGCAGCGAGACATCGAGGATGATTTCTTTGCCATGCAGCCGACGGTCGAGCATTTTGCCGCGCGATTTGCCAATGACCGCCCCCACCGCATGACCGAATACCTGACGAACTACTCGGTGATGAACGCCGAGATGACTCTGAAACGGTGGCGCGTGCTGGGTGAAAGGCTCATCGGCAAGTACATCATGGGAAATGTCATCGAGAACGGGCGTGTCTACGCGAGAGGATACCCCGAAACATGGCTCAAAGAGGTAATCGACAAACATCCCGGGAAGTACCGGCTTCCGTCGGAATAGTACCGATTATCCGTGGGAAACGGGCAAAAAAGACGGCGGGTCCAGCACATCGAGTGCAAAACCCGCCGTCCTCACTGACCTTCTGCGCCGGCAGCGCTAACCGTGCAAAAGCGCCGTGCGTGCATTCTGAACGGACAGCCGTTCCCGTGCTGCCTCGAGTATCATCCGCAGGAGATCGGTATAGCGGTAACCTTCAAACCCGGCCATGATATTCATCTTTCCATCCCAGCACCATCCCGGGTTTGGATTGACCTCCATCAGTTTGATCGTCCCCTCCGCATCGGTACGGAAGTCGAACCGTGCATAATCCCTGCATCCGAGCCGCTCGAAGAGCGTGCTTGAGTAGTCGTTGAGTAAACGTTGTGTTTCTTCATCAATGCTCGCCCTTTTGTAGGAAATCTCTGTCCAGTAAGGCGAGTCCGGATACCACTTGGATTCGTATCCGAGAATTCTGGGAAGGTCGGGATCGAGTGCTGAGTAGTCAACCTCGAGGGGACTCAGCGTTTTATAGGTCACACCTGGATTGCCGACAATTCCTATGGAATACTCCGGTCCAGACAAATATTCCTGGACCAGGATGGGACATGATCCATAGGTAGTTCGAATCCAATCGATATAATTCAACAGTTCCATGGTACCGTTCACAACCGCATCCTTGGTAATTCCCATGCTGCTGTCGCCGAAGTTGGGCTTTATGAGGGCGGGAAAGGTGGAGGGGAGGGTGGCGGCGATATCTTCCGGCCCTAGGTACGATTCCATGGGAACGGGAATATCGAGCGACGATGCTATGGCATTGGTAAGATTCTTGTTGTAGCAGAAGCCGAGGCACGTTGGTCCCGCCCCGGTGTAGGGTATATCGAGCATTTCCAGGATTGCCGGGATATGGAGTTCCATGAACGGTTCGTTCTGATATCCCTCGTCACAGAGGTTAAAAACAAAATCGGGGGGTTGGGCCAAAAGACTCCGAATAAGATTTTGGTGATTATCGATGTAGGTAAACTGGTATCCCTCCAATTCGAGTTCGGTGAACGCCAGTTTCAGCCGCCGTATCGTTTCCATGTCTTCGGGATTGAAGCGGCCATCCACCTTGACACGATCAGGGAGTGTGGGATCTCCCATAATAACGCTGATCGTGGGAAAAGCCGG
>CAYWBT010000189.1:0-6675 GCA_964456585.1 uncultured bacterium | reverse complement strand
CGTACAGCCAGTTGAAAAGGTGCATAATCATCACTTGACACCCTGCATTTTCAGCACACCAACCAGTTCATCCTTTGGGAAAAATCCTTCATGACGGTAGTATTCCCTGCCGTCCTTATCGAGAAAGACCTGCGTGGGAATGACCCGTATTCGATACTTCATGGCATACGGCCTGCCGTTCTCTGTCCACACATCGTGGAACACAACCTTTACCTGATCTTTGTATTCCTCTTCAATTTCTTTCATGATCGGCTGCATCATCTTGCAGGGAATGCAGTTGACTGAGCCGAGTTCGACAAAGGTCACCATGCTCTCTGATTGGTTCTGTGCTTCAGGATTAGCGACCGTCTGGTACTGCGCAGAGTCCGCTGGCGCTGATTGTTCAGACGATACGTTCGTGTTGGCAGGTTGCTGAAGGGCTGATGGTTGAATATTCTCTGCTGAAGTGGGCGTTCGATCCTTTGCCATACTCTTGATTATCACCGTACCGACACCAAGCGCGACGATGATCAGGAGAACTAGTGACGCCGCTTTTTTCACGTTCATGAGCGGTCTTCTCCCCCTGCGATCAGTTCCTTGATATCATCAACTGTCGGGACTTTGCCCACCACCTTCACCTCACCGTTTATTGCGAGCGCCGGAGTCATCATGACGCCGAACTTCATGATGTCGTTGATATCGGAGACTTTTTCAATTTCATAGTCGATGCCGAGGTCCTGTGCAGCGGATTCTGCATTCTCGGCAAGTTTCTTGCATTTCGGGCATCCGGTGCCGAGAATCTGGAGTTTTTTCATGAGTAGTACCTTTCGTTGTTCTGCCGGACCCGCTACTCGTGCAGGATGGCAGGTAATCCTTAAAAGAACGTTCCAAAGATCATTCCGCTGATTGTTGCCATGACAATGACGAGTGAAACAAAGACAATCGTTTTTCGTGTGCCCATGACGCTCCGGATCACGAGCATATTCGGCAGGCTGAGCGCCGGGCCGGCAAGAAGCAGCGCCAGGGCGGGCCCTTTACCCATGCCGTGACCGATGAGGCCCTGCAGGATGGGCACCTCGGTTAATGTTGCGAAGTACATGAATGCCCCGGCAAAGGAGGCGAAAAAATTTGCCCGGAGCGAGTTACCGCCGACCGCCGTGATGATCCAGCGGGAGGGTATCAGTCCTTCGTTTCCCGGACGCCCGAGCAGCGCGCCGGCAACAAGTACCCCGAACAGGAGCAGGGGGAGAATCTGCTTCGCAAATCCCCACGAGGATTCGAACCATGCACCGGTCTCACCCCTGGAGGTGCTCGTGATGATGGACAGGCCGATAATCCCGGCCACGAAAGGAACCATCGGCTCGTTCGGGACTACTGCCGCGGCAACGATTACCGGAACAGCGGCGCCGAGCACTTTCCGCCACGCGAGACCGAACCAGGCAACCAGCACTACCGCGAACGCAGCCGCGAATCCGCCGGTGATGAGCCATTTCAGGGAATACACCGTATACCACAGCCCCGTTGCCGCCGAAGGTTTTCCCCAGTTGGCGAAGACGAGAATGCCAACCATGCTTGCGAAGTAAATCACTTCCTGCAGAAGCGAACGTTTCGTTTCAGGCTCCGGCATGGCGAATTGTGCGTCTGCCTTTTCGCGTTCTTCGCGGTGGAAGATGAGGTGCATCAAGAGCCCGATAATGATGCTGAACAGAATCGCACCGACCGCGCGCGCAATTCCCAGTTTTACACCGAGAATCCGCATGGTCAGAATGATCGCGAGGACATTAATCGCCGGCCCCGAATAGAGAAACGCCGTGGCAGGACCGAGTCCTGCGCCCATGCGGTAAATGCCCGAGAACAAAGGCAGTACGGTGCAGGAACAGACGGCGAGCACGCTTCCTGATACCGATGCCACCCCGTACGCCAGCACCTTGTTCGCCCGTGCGCCGAGGTATTTTATCACCGAGGCCTGACTGATGAAAACGGCGATGGCGCCCGCAATGAAGAAGGCCGGCACGAGGCACAAAAGTACGTGCTCCCGCGCATACCACTTTGCCAGGTATAACGATTCCATGATCGCAGTATCGAAACGCACGGAGCCGACCGGCAGGAAGAAAAATACCAGGAATGCTGCAACGATAGCGGCAAGCGCTTTCCATTCATATTTCCAGTTCATAAACAACTCTCAGTGGTTACACCGTTTGGCCAAATATGCAATGAGTGGAAAAAAATTTTTATTTGCGGTCTACGTTTCGTTAAACGATAAGCGTTCACGTACCTTCGATACAATGACAGTATCCATGCAGCCGAGAAAATCGAGTACACAGGGACAGCGTAAGCGGTAAAAAACCTGGTTTCCGCGTTTATCATCCTGTACGATCCCCGCATTCTTGAGGATAGACAGGTGACGGGAAACGGTGGAAGTATCCGCACCGATCATTTCGGTCAGCCTGCAGACACACTGTTCGCCCCTGCTCAACTCCTCCACTATAAAAAGCCGTGAGGGATGGCCGAGCGCTTTGATCACCTCCGCGCGGGCCTGGAGGAAGATTTTCATTTTCTGATCCATGTCGCCCCTCCTTGTTGTGTTATTGCAAATATAACCAAATAGACATGATCAGTCAAGAGCTTTTAATAGATGGAGAGTCACGTTCTCATTTTGCTTTGAGATGAGGAATCAGGTGGTGGCGGGCGATAAAACAGAGAAGGCGTTTTATGCACAATGATCTAATGGAACAGTATGATGCATGCTTCATACCTTACCGGGTTGCCCGATAATCGGAAAACTCACACCAGCGTTCGCCCGGTTCATGCGATCCGCATCGTCATCCCACCATCAACAACGAAACTCTCCCCAGTAATAAAATCGTTCTGAACCATGAGCGCAATCACCTCGGCGACCTGCTCCGGCGTGCCGAACCGATGGAGGGGAACACGATTGTCGAGGTTGTTCTTCCTGACATCCGGGGGCATGGCGTGATGGAACGCTGTCCAGATGATGCCGGGCAGTACACAGTTCACCCTGATGTTGTCGTCTGCAAGATCGCGAGCCATGGCGCGAGCCATCTGGGTGAGCGCCCCCTTCACCACGCCGTATGCCGCCGAATTGGGGCAGCCGCGGATTCCGGCGACCGAGGAAATGAGGACAATTGCGCCCTCGCCGTGCCGTTTCATGTGGGGAATAGCCGCCCTGCCGAGGTGAAACGCGGCATGGATGTGAACATCGAATGCCTCATACCACGTCTCGTCTGAAACTTCTGTGAAGCTGCCGGGAACGTTTCCGCCGGCGTTATGGATCACGACATCGATTCCACCGAGCGCTTCGACTGTTTCATTCACCGCGCGGACGGCATCGTCAGGCTGTGCCATATCGGCGGCGATCATGATGCCGTTTCGGTCTTTTTTCCTGATCGAGGCCAGGACCGACTGTGCCTCGTCGTTATTGTGACGCCCGAGTATGGCGACATCCGCGCCGAGATCGGCAAGCTTCAGTGCGGTTGCCGCCCCGATACCTCTGGTTCCGCCGGTTACGAGCGCTGTTTTTCCGGATAACTCCATGGATACTCCTTCCCCGCCAGGGTGGTTTCACCGATACGGTATGCCGGCTTCGGCAATCCGTTGGGATCGGCGGTTACGTTGTCTACTTCAGCTCCAGGAAGCTGATCGGATTCTTCAGGAAATATGACGGCATACTCGCGTCCACCACGCAGCAGCGTTTCAGTTCGTACTCCGTTCCGTCCTCGCCGGTATACCCGTAGCCGTTCTGGTCGAATACTATCGGGACGCCGTTGTGCTCGCCGAGGAGCAACTGCGCGTGGCCGCTGCTGATCTGGAGCGTGATGAACGGCTCGTTCGCCAGGATCATCTCGTACTGCTTTTCACGGCTCAGGTCGGGTGTGACCACCGTGTCGTTGTCGCCGAACAGGGTGAACAGGCTGCCGCGGTAGGGGAGCCTGAAGCCGAAACAAGCGAAGATATCGCGGTAGGTCGTCTCGTGGTTGCGCCCGAAGAATCCCATCGTCCAGTCGTAGGGATTGTCAAGGAGCTTGAACGCCGTCTCGACAACTGCACGCCGAGTGTAGGGGAGCCAGCCGACGCTGACATCGGCATCCTCCGCGAGCCAGGCCGGTGCGGTAAGGTACTTGCCGTTCACCTCGCGGTGCGGGACGAGAATGACGCGAGGATTGTCCTTCGTGTAGAGCGGAATCCGATCGCCCATGCTGAGCCATCCCGAAATGTAGGTGCAGCGTTTGTCGGAATAGAACGGGACACGATCGCCGGTGCAGACGATAAAACTCTCGGATTCATTGTATACCCTGATTTCGTGGATATCTCCGAATGCAACATCGCGGGTATCGACCCAACCGTAACCCTCCCCGGAGAGAACGAACACGTAGGCACCCATACGCGAACTGTGCAGCACCGTGACATGGCTGCCGATCCTCACAAGGCCGGTGGTCCACATATCCCAACGGGGTTTCCCGTTGTCCTGGATACCCATCTGCTCCGGGAAAAAGGAGGGTACCACGCGGAGGCGCGTCGTTCGTACGGCGATGGCATCGCGGATAACCGCCTCGTCCTCGACTGTGTCCAGCGCCATCTCATGCACCAACTCCTCGATCTGCCGCGGTGCGTACTCTATCGCCTGAAAATTTCCGAAGGATCGTTTGTGAATGTAATCAATGTCTTCCTGTATCTTCTCCCTGACGATAACCGAGATGGTATCCGGTTTGACCGGAGGGCGGATATCAGGCATGAGAATGAATCCTCCCGGCCAGCCGCCGATACTTCCCGCCGCATTGATTCGAGGCCGACGGTCGGGATTGATGTCGCTGAACCGATTTTCGTCGCTCATACGAGTGACATAGGCTTCGTTTCTCGCCTGTATCTCTTCAGGATTGAGGATAATCGCGTCGGGATTTTTCATCCGGGCAATCCAGTAGTCGGGTGTGCGCATCTCAGGGAGAGTTCCGGGATAGACGTCCGGGGCCCTCCGGTACAGCTCGGCATGAACGCCGTGAGAGATACAGAGCGCTGTCAGCATGAGCGGCACGATTGCGAGAGATCGGTATGTTTTTCTATCCACTTCCTCCTCCTGTATGAGAGTAGTATGCAAAAATACGGTTTCCGGATGGTACCCGTTGCTGTTCGCGGGAGTGCGGAAGACCGGAGGTACCGGAACGATTATTACTTCAGGTTGACAAAGGTTATCGGATTCTTGAGAAAATATTCCGGCGAGCGCATGTCGTTGATGCAGCATCGCCGCACTTCGAGCATGACGCCATTCTCGTCGGTGTACCCGTATCCGTGCTGGTCGAACGTGATGGGGACGCCGTCACGGCTTCCCAGGAGGAGCTTGATATGTCCCCCGCAGCACATGAGGGTCACAAACGGCTCATTTTCCAGTATTTTCGCGTACTGCGTTTCCATCCCGGCATCGACCGGCACGACAGTTTCATTTTCGCCGAAGTAGGTGAACAATCCCCCGTGGAAAGGCAGCCGGAATCCGAAGCAGGCAAAAATGTCACGATAGGTCGTCTCGTGGTTGCGACCCAGGAAGCCCATCGTCCAGTCGTAGTAGTTGTCGAGGAGCTTGAAGGCGGTTCCGACAATGTTCCGACGAGTATAGGGGAGCCAGCCGTGCGAGACATCGGCGTCTTCGGCGAGCCATGCCGTTTCCGTTTTGAACTTGCCGTTTATACTGCGAACCGGGACGCTGATGATCCGGGAATTATCTTTTGAGGCCAGCGGGACACGGTCGCCCATGCGGAGGAAACCGGACGCGTACCGGCACCGCTTGTCGGAATAGAACGGCACGCGATCCCCCGTGCAGACGACGAAATCGGCCGGTTCGGCGTATGCTTTGATCTCGACAATGTGTCCGAACGCAATGTCCTGGGATTCAACCCACCCATAACCGTCGTCAGACAGCACATACACGTACCTGCCGGAGCGGGAGCTGTGGAGCACGTGAACCGGCCGCCCGATCTTTACCAGGTTCGCGGTCCAGACATCCCAGCGTGTCTTGCCGTTTTCCAGCGTTCCAACCTCTTCGGGGAAGAAGGAGGGAACCACCCTGAGCCGGGTTGTTCGGACGGCGATACCATCATGAGTCACCACGTTGTCCGGAACGAGGTCGAGGGCCATTTCCCCTTCAAGTTCGTCGAGCCTGCCCGCAGTGTATTCAATTCCGTAGTAGTTGCCGTACTTCTGCTTGCGCATGAAGTCGATATCGTGCTGGATTTCCCTCCGGGCGATAACCGCGATGGAGTCAGGTGCCATGTTCCGAATGTCAGGTAAGGAAACAGCGCGGCCGGGCCACCTGTTCAAACGATTGTCCGAAAGCGCCCGGTCGGGATGCACACCCTCGAACGGATCGGGAACGCTCATTTTCTCAACGTAAGCCTCGTTTCGTGCCCGGATTTCTTCAGGGGTGAGAATAACCGCGTCCGGGTCGCTCATCTGGTCAACCCAGTAGGCGGAAGTGCGCATCTCCGGGATCGTTCCGGGCATGACATCCGGTGCCCGGTTGTAGAAGTCCGCTTCCGATACTCCGAAACCGAGAGATACCGAGAGTATGCAGAGGATCACTGGCAATAGGTACTGTTTTTTCATCGTGTCTCCTCACCGTTGTTAAGATTGATAGCGTTAACCTCTCAACATCACCGTTCTCCAACACCGAGATGCAGTGCCATAACG
>CAYWBT010000188.1:0-6715 GCA_964456585.1 uncultured bacterium | reverse complement strand
CGGCGATGTTATTTTCGAGATCGACGGCGAACCTGTCCACGGGTGGTATCACATGAGCACAATCGTCCAGGCTCATCCGGAGCAAGAGATGAAATTCACCCTCGTGCGGGACAAATCACGAGTTAATCTGCCCGTTCTCGTCGAGAAAAGTACGGAAGAGCAGGCGGACGGTACCCGTAAGACAGTGGGACGGATCGGGGTTTCTCTCGCGGTTTCAACCCGGAAGGTCGGTTTGTACGAATCCTCCGAGATGGCGGTCAAGAACACGGTGTTCCTCGCCTCCCACATGCTCGATTTCCTGGGAAAACTCATCACGGGCAGAACGTCCTCCAAGCTTCTCGGCGGTCCGGTGATGATCGCCCAGATGGCCGGGGAGAGCGCAAGGAGCGGTTTTGCGAACCTCATGGGATTCACCGCGTTCATTTCCATCAACCTGGGTGTCCTCAACCTGCTTCCCTTCCCCGTGCTCGATGGTGGGCATATCTTTATCCTGCTCTCGGAAGCGATCATACGCAGGAAATTATCTCTGCGGCTGCGGTCGGCCATCCAGCAGGCGGGATCCCTCGCACTCCTCCTCTTAATGCTCTATATCACGTTCAACGATGTCATGAGATTTGAGACGGTCGCAAAATTATTCGGCCATTGATTCGGTGACTGTTCCTCGCGTATCATTCCCCTTTCATTGATTTCCCTGCAGGCGGACATAACGTGTCCGCCTTTTTTTGCGCGGTACCAATGACGAGCCGTTTTTTATCCGGCAGGTTTCACCCGGCGTGGAAACCGTGCGCAAACATATCGTAACATTTCAGTATCCCTTAAGTTACCAATCTCATGGTGTGGTCAATTTTTTTCTTGACAAAAAGAGAAGTGGGCGTATATTACGGAAGTGTGGGGAATAGTTGCTGAATATCCCATATTTTCCCTACACGCGTTGTGTTTTATGTAAGTGTCATGTTATTAAGTGGTAATGTTGCTTTTCCCGGCGGGAAGTTCTCAGCACTTAGTGTATAAATTTACCTGTTTTTAAGTTCGTTGATTTTGAAAGAGCCCGGTCCCATTCCGGAGCACGAGAGGAAAATCATGCTGAAAAGTTTCGGATTCACCGGTGGGAACGAATATAAAATCGATTCCAAGGGACGTTTGAATATTCCGGCGAAAATGAAACGAATTCTCGCGCCGGATATTCATGACGAGGTAATCATCACCCTCGGACGCGAGGGACACCTGTCGCTTTTTAACAACGAATACTGGGAACATGTCATCCTGCAGAATTTCATGGACAGGGCCGATGGCTCGAACGATCCCGCTGTCTGGCGAAAAATTCAGCTGGTCAGTAAAAATTCGCACACTTCGAATGTCGACGGTCAGGGCAGAATTACCATACCTCGTAAACTACTGGTTAGTTCGGGTATAGAAGATATGGCTCTGGTGGTTGGCTCGATCGATCGAGTCAATGTCTGGAATCCGGAGCGGTTTGAGCAATGGGTTGTCCGCGAGATGGATGATGACGATCAGAATGGTATCTATATTTAAGACTAGGTGAGCGGACAGCGGTAATTTTTTGCATACAGTACTGTCAGATTGTGATACGTATGCCGTGGAATAATGTCGAATCCCGAAAAGCGGAACCGGGAGAGAGGATTGGAGGTTTCAAATGCGTTTCTTGTGGAGCCTTGCACGATACCTGGTAAAACTGATGGTCAGCGGGATGTGGTTATAGTTTCATCCGAAAGCGGCATGCGTGCCCAGCCCGGGTGAATGAAAAAGAGTGGTCAACATGCTTAAGCCGTACCACACACCGGTCATGGTGGAAGAGATTCTCGGTTTTATGAAGGTGCGGCAAGGCGGCCGGTATGTCGATTGCACACTTGGCGATGGTGGTCACTCGGAAGCGATTCTTAAGCAGGGAGGCACTGTTATCGGGATAGACCGTGATGACGAGGCGATCGAGTTTGCTTCGCGGCGGCTCTTGGCCTTTGGTGAGCGGTTCACCGCACATAGGGCACGTTTTTCGAACCTGGCTGAAGTTGTTGACATCGATGTTGGCAGAATAGACGGTGTCGTGATGGACCTCGGCGTCAGCTCGAGAATGCTCGATGATTCGACCAAGGGATTCAGCTTTATGCGCAATGGTCCGCTCAGTATGAATATGGGGCTGAGCGAGAGCAGCGCATTTGAGGTGATCAACCGGAAGGGTGCCGACGAGCTTTCCGGTATCTTTCGCCGGTATGGTGAGGAGCGTCATGCGAGAAGAATCGCCGGAGCGATTGTAGAAGCCCGGTCTTCTCATCCCATCGAAACGACCGGAGAACTCGCTGATATCGTGGAGCGGGTCGTTGGTGGTGCGGCTCCTCAGAAGAGCAAGGCGCGAATATTCCAGGCGGTGCGCATGTATGTGAATGAGGAGATCGAAGAGCTTCAAGCCGGCCTCGCGGGTGCCGTCCAGGTCATGAGGCAGTGTGGCAGGATGTGTGTTCTCTCATATCATTCTCTTGAAGACCGTGAAACGAAACATTTTATGAAAAACCTTGCCAACCCTTGCATTTGTCCGCCCGATCTGCCCGTGTGCAAGTGCGGTCGGGTGCCGGAACTGAAGATTATCACGAAAAGGGCAGTCAAACCATCCGAGCGGGAAATGAGCGAGAATCCGCGTGCGAAAAGTGCCCGTCTGCGGGTTGCGGAAAAGTATACGGAGGCTCAATGAGAGGTCGACAGTCGTCGAAATTTTGGAAAGCATCCGGTGCAAACAACCTAAAATTACTCCTCGCCATCTTTCTCGGAACAGTGATCCTGATTCTGTATGTGGGCGAGGAGGTTTACATTATATCCCTGGAAAAGTCTGTCAACGATCTCAGGGAACAACACGAGGCGCTCGAGCCGCTGCTTGACAATCTCAGGATCGAAGCCGCTTCCCTGCGCATGGGAAGTCGAATCAAAAGAATCGCGCACGACTCACTTGGCATGAGGATGCCGGAAGGAGCACCGGAGAAGCTTTTTTAACTTCTCATACCCTCGGGCGACTGGTTAATGGCCGCTCCCAAAAAACATGTGCTGAGAGAAAGAATGGTACGATGCAAACGGGCCCCCACATACACCGCCAGAAATTCGTTCAGGTTCTCGTGATCCTCGTTTGGATGTTCATGGGAGCTAAATTGTTCGAAATCCAGTTTCTGAAGCATGAAGAGTTCCAAGAAGATGCTTGGAACCTGCGGAAGAAAACGGTGGCCGTCGAAGGAGCCCGCGGCGGCATATATGACCGTAACGGCAAACAATTGGCAATGAACCGGGAATCAGCATCCTATGGCATCAGAAATGAGTATATCGAGGACAGGGAATCTGAAATAGCACTCATCTCACTGGCGAGCGATATATCCGTTCAGGAGATCAGGAAGCGGCTGGACAGGCGGAGTGGATTCCAGTATTTGGTGCGGCATCCGGATAATACCGTTATGGAAGCGCTCGACACACTCAATTTTAAATGCATCGAGAAAGAATCCCAGCTTCGCAGGTATTACCCCCTCGGTAAGATAGCGGCACAAGTGGTCGGATATACCGATATCGATCTCAAGGGTATCGATGGATGTGAATACTTTTTTAACGGGGAACTCGCCTCCCGCATGGGGCGATCGATCATGCTGTACGATGCGCGCCGCCAGAAAATGCCGTCATTCGATGAACCGCCCATTGTGGAGCCCAGGGACGGGCGCGATATCTACCTGACCATTGACTGGAGGATTCAGGAGATAGCCGAAGAGGAACTGGAATCCGGTGTCCAAAAATTCAATGGCAGGTCTGGCGGTGTCATCGTGCTCGATACGGAAAACGGTACCGTTCTTGCCATGGCAAATGTACCCCGGTTCGATCCCAACGATCCCGCGTATTTCGATCCGCTGAATTTCAAGCCCGAATACCGTCGGAACAAGCTCCTGACCGACATGATCGAACCCGGATCGACATTCAAAATCGTCACCTTTATCGAGGCGCTCGAATCGGGAATCATAGACGAAAACACCGCCATCGACTGTGAAAACGGGGCGATCAAGATCGGGAGACATTTTGTCAAAGATACGCATAAGATGGGAACGGTTCCCGCCGCTGACGTGCTGATACACTCATCCAACATCGGTACGCTGAAGATTGCGGATATGATCGGCAAGCAGAAATTTTACCGGCGCGCGCGGATGATGGGATTTGGCGAGGTAACCGGTTTCGATCTCCCTGGAGAATCTCCGGGCGATCTGCCAGACCCGCGCACTTGGTCGAAGCTCTCTTTGCCGACGATGTCTTTCGGGCAGGGAGTGGCGGTTTCGCCGTTCCAGATTTGTATGGCCTATGCTGCGGTTGCCAATGGTGGCTTATTGATCAGCCCGAGAATTATCAAAGAGATACGGGGAACCGAAGACCTGCCCGGACAAATTATGAAAGAGAAGAATATTCGCCGAGCGATGAAAGAGGAAACCGCCGCGAGAATTGAGGAACTGCTCTCGAAAGCTGTTGAAGAAGGAACCGGAACCAACGCTGCGGTTCCCAATATACGGATAGCCGGGAAGACCGGTACGGCACAGCGGGTTATCGAGGGGAAGAAGGGATACGCACCCGGTGTATACATCTCTTCGTTCATCGGATTCAACGTTGAGCGCGATCCCAAAATACTCTGCTTTGTCATGGTGGACAGTCCCCAGGGAGTTCACTACGGTTCCCAGGTTGCCGCTCCCATTTTCAAAAATATCATGAACAGAATCCTCAATATGCGGGATAATCCCTGGACCAATATGTTGGCGGGTACTCCTGAGAGGGAAATCCCGGCAACCATGACCCTTCCCAACCTGAAGGGTACCATGGTCCGGGATGCGGTGATACGGTTGTCCCACCTGGGCTTGAAATCCGTGGTTGTCGGTGACCCGACGCGTGTCGTCAGGCAGTTTCCGCTGGGCGGCGCCGAGCTCACGGTTGGATCGACCGTTACGCTGTACACGGGGGAGGTTACCTCGATAGTTGCCGATGCTGTTTCGGTACCAAATCTCGTCGGGAAAACCATGCGGATTGCTGTACAGTACCTCCGCCAATCGAACCTCAACGTGAATGTCACCGGTTCGGGTGTTGTTATGTCACAAGAACCGGAAGCAGGCACGTTTGTGAAATATGGCACGGTCTGCACCATCGCGTGTAATAAGAGGTAGTATGGAACTTCAGGAACTCATCCGGGATATCGACCAGCTCGAGGCGAGCGGTGATTTGTCAGCCGACATCGTATCGGTCGACTACGACTCCCGCAAGGTGAAGGCAGGATCGCTCTTCGTTGCCATCAGGGGTTTCGTGGCTGACGGTAACAGGTTTATCGCCGATGCCGTCCGGAAGGGTGCCCGGGCAATCGTGACCGATGAACGCGCGGTAGAGGCTGATGTCCCGATCGTGATCGTTCCCGATGCACGCAAGGCCCTCGCTATTATCGCCGACCGGTTCTTCGGGAATCCGCAGAATTCCCTCGTCATGACAGCGGTAACCGGAACGAACGGGAAAACCACGACCGCCTACCTGACCAAATCGATCTTCGAGGCGCACGGGGTGGCCTGCGGTCTCATCGGTACCATCGAGCATATCGTGGGTTCAAAGCGGATCGTTTCTGTCAACACGACGCCCGAATCTGCGGATATTCATTCGTTTCTCGCACAGATGGTCAAGGCAAAGCAGAGCGCCTGTGTGATGGAGACAAGTTCGCATGCCCTCGAATTATCCCGGGTATATGGCATCCAGTTCAGGGCCGCCGCCTTTACCAACATTACCCAGGATCACCTCGATTTTCACGGGGATTTCAAAAGCTACCTTGAAGCGAAGAGCCATTTGTTTGGCTCCCTTTCCGGCGATTCTACCGCCGTCATAAATGCCGATGACCCGAATGCCGGGTATATTTGTGATGTTGCCCGCGACGGAAAGATACTAACCTACGGCTTCACCGAAAGCTGCGATATATACCCGGTTTCGTTCGGCCTGGATTTCAGTGGATCGATGGTGGAACTTTCGACACCGGCGGGAACAATCGGATTCAAGCTTTCTATTCCCGGCAAGGTCAATATATACAATGCAATGGCGGCAGCAGGCATCGCGCTCTCCTGCGGATTGCCGGTGGATTCAATCGTCAGCGGCCTCGAAGCGGTGCGGTCGATACGCGGGCGGTATGAAATCATCGACGAGGGCCAGGATTTCACGGTGGTTGTCGACTATGCACATACGCCGGATGCGCTTGAGCGGGTTCTTGCATCAGTCCGGGAAATTTCGAAGGCACGGCTGATTTCAGTCTTCGGTTGCGGAGGTGATCGTGACCGGGGAAAACGTCCGCTTATGGGTGAAATATCGACCAGGCTTGCCGACTACACGGTAATAACCTCCGATAACCCGCGGACGGAAGATCCCGATGCCATTATCGCGGATATTCTGAAAGGAATCCCGTCCTCGGTTGGTGCGAACAGGTATAAAAAGTTGACTGACAGGGAAAAGGCGATCAGGGAAGCTCTCGTCGCCGCTCGGTCGGGAGACGTTGTGGTTATTGCCGGTAAGGGGCACGAGGATTACCAGATTATCGGTACGGAGAAGATTCATTTTGACGATGCCGAATCAGTGCGTCGACTAATAAAGGCTATGAAATGGAAGGCTACCCGTTGCAACAGCTCGTGACACTTCTCGGGGGTGATACCGGCAGGTTCGATGATGCCATCCT
>CAYWBT010000187.1:0-6736 GCA_964456585.1 uncultured bacterium | reverse complement strand
AGCAACAACAGCAGGAAAATGATAACAAAGAGCAGGTAATGTCCAAGGAAGAGGCTGACCGCCTCCTGGATGCCATCGATGACGAGGAAAAGAAGGCGTTCGAATTACGTAAAATGATGATACAGAGAGAGGTTGAACAGGGAGATGTACGTTAGCATCAAACATATGGTTCTTTTTGTGGCCGTGCTGTGCCTCGGTGCGCAGGCCGCCCTGAGCGATGACGTTCAGATATCATCGAGCGTTGATGCGACACGGATATCGCAGAGCGATCAACTCACCCTGACGGTGGCAGTCTTGGGAACGAGGAAAGAGCCGCAGCTCGATCCCATGCCGGAATTTGACATAACCGGCACCTACGAACGGGGATCGACGGGAGTAGATTTCAATACTCTCAAGACATCGATCAGTAAAACGTACTCCTACACGCTGCGTCCCAAGAAACCGGGCACTTTCAAGGTTAGCGGCGCCAGTGTCAGAGTCGGCGGCAAGAATTACACCACCCCGGCGATAACGGTGCAGGTTGTCAAGACAACCGCTCCCCAGACGCAGCCACAACCTCAATCGCAGGCGCAATCCCCGGCGCAGACTCAGTCGGGGAAGCAGACACCATCGATCGGTAACGAGAACATTTTCATCAAGACGTCGATCGACAAGGACGAAGCCTACGTGGGTGAGCAGGTAACATTCGTCTTTGAACTGTACAACCGGATATCCATCGCGGAGACGGAGTACGAGCCTCCATCAACGACCGGATTCTGGGCGGTCGAGCTTCCCGCCATTCCGAAATCGACCACTATCGTGAACAATCGAAGATACTATCACAATGTTATCAAAACCGCCCTCTTTCCCACAACAGCGGGGGAGCGTACCGTCGGCGCCGCATCGCTCGACTTCACGACCAGTGCAGGATTCTCTTTACTGGGACGTTCCTACCGGCTCACCTCCGAGCCGCTCACACTCAGGGTGAAACCACTGCCAGCAAAAGGGAAACCGGCTGATTTCAGCGGTGTCGTGGGCGACTTTACCATTACCGCCGATTTTGACAATACCACAGTCAAGGTTGGCGAAGTTGTCACCATTCACGTATCGGTGACCGGCCGGGGCAACCTCGATCTCGTCACCTCGATTACCGAGCCGGACCTGTCCTCCTTCAGAACATATGACCCGAAAGTCACCGAAACGATTGGAAACTCGGGATTTGTCACCAGCGGCGCAAAATCGTGGGATTATGTGATCATCCCCCGCCAGCAGGGTGTCGTGACGATTAAACCGTTCTCGCTCTCGTTCTTCAATCCGGCGGACGAAACATACCACACCGTTGCCACTGAACCGATTGAACTCAAGGTACTGGCCGGCGCCGCTCTTGCTTTCGATGGAGCCGATGAAAAAAGCACCCGGAGCGACATAGAACATCTTGCATCAGATATCCGCTACATCAAGCCCGAAAAAACAAGCCTGGGCAGTGCGGAACGGCATGTCTACACACGGTTCTATTTTTATCTGCTCTATATTGTTCCTCTCGCGGGATTTATAGCGGCATTTGCGGTAAAGAAGCGGCGCGATACGATCGAACGTAATACTGGTTTGAAACGAAAACTCAGGGCATGGAAACTCGCGCAGATACGGCTCAATGAAGCGTCGATCAAGCTTAAGGATGGCGATACACCCGGTTTCTGCGGGTATCTTCATGAGAGCATAACCGGATATCTCGGCGACATGCTGAATCTCGATACCGGTGCACTGACAGCCCGCGATCTCGAGGAGATTATGGTAAAGAACGGCATCGAGGAGGGTCTCGGTGAACTGATGAGAAAGAAGCTTGAGATGTGCGATTTTGTACGTTTCGCCTCGGTTGGCACCGGACGGGATGCACAGGAAGCGCTCCTAACCGAGGCACGTGATGTCATCACCAGATTGAGAGATTCGTTATGACTAAGTATTTATCGATAGTTGTTTCATTGACCACCGTCTGTCTCGTTCTTGCGGCACTGCCCGGGATGGCATTCGGGGCACTGAGCGGAGTGGAAGCAACCGCCATCTATAACGAGGCGGGAAACCTCTACCGAAATGGTGTTTTTGCCACGGCACTCGATCTGTACGAGGACCTGATCGGTGAAGGCATAGCGAATCCTGATCTGTACTACAACGCCTCGAATGCGGCCTTCCGCTGTGAACAACTCGGCAAGGCAATCCTGTATATCGAGCGTGCGCTGAAGCTCGCCCCTTCCGATCCTGACGCGCTTGCCAATCTCGCCTACCTGACAAGTCTAAAAAAGGATAAGGAGCCGACTGTCGACAACGTGGTTCTCGCATTCCTTGAACGACGGTATAACGCGGTCAATACCAATGCTGCCGGGAGTTGGTCGGGTTTCTCGTTTGCCCTCGCGCTTGTGTCAGTATCGGTTATGCTCTTTACGGGGAACTGGATTCGGAAGGCTTCGATCATTCTCGCGGTGATATTCGGTGTCACCTGTCTTGGGGCATCAGGACTCTTTTTCCATAAGCTACATAGAAACAAAACGGTTATTGAAGCAATCATTATGAAGGATAATTCCTCCGCCTATTCCGGGCCGGGCGGGGAAAACACCCATATCTTCACCATCAATGAGGGCACCAAGGTCATTATCGAACGTAGCCAGGATACCTGGAACCTCATCCGGCTCAAGAGCGGCGCTGGCGGTTGGATTCAGGCGGAAATGATGGAACAAATTTGATACTACGCTTCCGTTTTCCTATCAAGCATTAGCAACAACCAACGTCATGAACGGTGATTAGGGCAGAATCCGGTTATTTTTTCTCTTCTTCAGGAGACGTCGAACGATCAGCTTCCTGGTCTCCCCGCCTATTCCTGAACCGGCGGAACAGATCATGCTTCAGTTTATCCTCGAATAACTGCATCTTGACAAACTGCCGATCATTGAGAATTCCCTTTACTTTCCCCAGGTACGCATCCTGCTCTTTCTTTTCCTGTTCCCGTAGTTTTTGGAGCCTGGCAAGGTTGTTTTTCAGATCCCCGACCGCCGCCGTTTCGTCATCAACCGTCTTTAAAAGAGTCTCCAGTATCTGTCTCTGTTCAAAGCGTATTTTGTCATTTGCCCCGAAAAAATCCTTGATAATCGGGAGGAACTTTACTGACTGATCCTCGTTCAGGTCGAGATATTTTACAATCCTCCATACCATCATCTCCTGCATTTTCTCACGGTCCTGCGCGGATTTCTCCGTTCTCCGGGGAGGTCCGGAATCCCCTTCCTGGGCGACCGCAAGCGAGGCACCTGTCAGAATCACCGTCATCAACAACAGCAACACTGATCGTTTCATCGTGATCCAACCTTTCTTTCGCTAAAAGAGATTGCTCATCTCGGTTTCATCGAGATACTCAAAAATATCATCATACGTGATCGTGTAATAACCTCCTTCAATAAGGGCCTCTTCCAGGTCGGTTTCGTTGACCACACCGGCTTCATCCGCCAATTCGTACATGTCGTACGTGGTAAAAAACATCTCGGCAACGTACTCGGTATACGCCGCTTCATACGTATCAACCGAGGCGACCTCGAAGGGCTGCGTATTTGGTGAAAAATAAACATACAGCCCCGCAAAAACTGCAACCAGGAAAACCGCGGCAGCAGGCATAATCCAGTGGAAGGTCCGAGATGCTTGTCGTCTTTGTGCGATCCTGTTGTGTACGTCGCGCAGGAATTCCGATGCAGGCTGCACGTCCTGCATAAGGAGCGTTTTGGTGACCATCTCCACCACGCGCGTTGTTTCACCGAATACCTCCCGGCATTCCGGGCAAGATAAGAGGTGTTCCCTGAGCATATCGGTCGTCTCCCGCTCGAGCGATCCATCATCGATATATGGGAGGAGTTCCTGTACCTTAACACATTCCATGATCACCCCCGAAGTGTTTAAGAGATTCTCGCAATTTCTGTACCGCATGAAAATACGACGCTTTGACCGCTCCGACACTAATTCCCATGACTTTGGCAATCTCCTCGTGTTTCAAACCCTCAAGCTGTTTCATCGAAAAAACTGTTCGCTGGCGCACCGGAAGTTCTTGCATCGCCGCTTTCACTGTCACCAGTATCTCATTCCTTTCACAATACTCATCGGGACCGGAATCAGTCGAAGGATAATCAATACGTTCCGTCTGGCTGTCGAATGAAAGGAAGGATACAATTTTCTTTTTTCGTATTGCTGAAATACACAGGTTATAAAGTATCCGGTATAACCAGGTATACACCGATGAATCACCCCTGAAAGAGTTTCGATTGCCATACGCTCTCACAAACGTTTCCTGGGCAATATCCATCGCCTCGTCTTCATCACCGAGGATTGCTGTGGCTACCTGAATGAGTCGCTTCTGATACCGGAGTACTACCCGTGAAAATGCACGTTCATCTCCCTGAGAAAATTTCAGTGCCAGTTCGTTATCTGAATACTCCTCCCGGGTAGATTTGTCCATCTGCATTACGGTTTCCATGATAAGAAAATGTCCATCTTCCCGGCGTTAACTGTGCACATTCAGAATATTGACGCTTGGGATATGGTTAAGGTTTAAGGATGTGGTGAAAAAGCACAACGACAATCCTGATATAACCGCATGGACAGAATAATGTTAACATGTGGATATACAATTTGTTATTTATACTATATCAATAACTATCAGCGATTCTCTTCTGATATCGGTTTTCTCGCTCATGGTGCATGCGAGGAATATTCCTGACCGCTCGCTGCCCCACTATCAGGGATGTATAGGTATCAAAAGATACCGGGTATTCACTTTCCGTTTAGACAGGCAATTCCAGCGGGAAACTGCAGGCACGTTCCCGACTATGCAGTTAGTTATCGTGGGGCGTTCTCTTTTTCGAGTATTTTTATAAAGACCTTGACCACATCGGGATCAAATTGTTTTCCCGAACAACGCATGATCTCGAGAATCGTTTCCTTGAGGTTCATCTGCTTCTTGTATGAATTGGGTGACCGCATGACACTGAAGGCTTCAGTGAGATTGATAATGCGGGCGCCGAGCGGAATCTTATCTCCAACCAGCCCTGCCGGGTAACCGCTGCCGTCCCAGGCTTCATGGTGGTAGAGAACGAGTGGAACGATCGGTTTCCAGAGGATAATAGGCTCGAGGAGTTTCGCACCCTGTACGGAATGCTGGCGGACGATATCACGCTCCCGGTCGGAGAGAACACGCTTGTTAAAAAGGTAGGAAGGCAGAGCCAGTTTACCGATATCGTGCAGGAGAGAGGCAAAATGGATATCATTCTTTTCATTATCGGAGAAATCCATGGCAAAGGCAATTTTATGGGAGTACTCGGCAACTTTCCACGAGTGCGCCTCGGTATAAACATCTTTCTTCTCAATCGCATTCACCAATATATTCGTTGTTTGGCTGTAGAAATTTTGTTGATCCTCGATCTTTCTCGTCGCAGCGATGACCGTGGCGATACGCTTTGACATATCCATCATAATCCGGAGATCGTTGTCTTCGAAATCCCGGTTATCTTTCGTATTGATAACCTCCGCCACCCCGATGGTCTCATTCTCCAGTTCCATAGGAACAGCGAGAATTTGGTGAGTATCGTATCCCAATTCCTCGTTCACCTTCCCGGAAAACCGTGTATCACTTTTCGTATCATTGACAATCAGCGGTTTTCTATTGGCAGCAACCCAACCGGCAATTCCCTCACCCATCGAAATTTTAATCGTCTCGAGTGAGTGTCCCTTATCACCCGATGCAACTACTAATTCAAGCACCTTTTCACGCTCGTTGATCAGCATGATACTCGCCGACTCACACCCCATAATCTCCGCGGCAAGATCGGTCAGCTTTTTCAGGCTGATTTTCGTATCACCCGAGAAATTCAGTGAAGAGGCTATTTGCAAAAGGTGCTGCAGCTCCTTCTTCTCGTGGTCAATGGCTGCTCTGGCTTTCTTGATTTCCTCGGATGAGATTTTGTCTGCATTTACGGTAAAAGCTTTCTCCCTCCTCTGCCGAATCCGCGCGATACTTTTTTTCATGTCCTTGCCGATCAACGGCTTGGGCCAGTAATCCACAACTCCGCTTCTGAAAGCGTTCAGGATAAAATCATCGTCCTTCGGGCCATAGAGGATACAGGGAATATTCAGGCTCAGTTCCTCAACCTTACCGAGCAATTCCAAACCGGACATTTCGGGGAATTCCGCATTGGCAATGACAATATCCGGTTGTGTTTCCTTGATCATATTTATGCCCGAAAACACATTCCTGACCGGATCAAGAATAAACAGCCGTTCATCAAGGGCGTTCTTTATGATCATTGTTGTGTTGGGATCGCGCTCGAAAAGAATAACTTTAATTTTCGACTGTCCGGTAGTTGGAGTAGCCATTATATCCCTCAGGATATGGAGTGAACACCTGAAAAATCACCTGCACATTATTTATCACCCGTTTTCCTGACCGAATCCTCGACCAGACAGAAGAGGATTAACGGTTATCAGCCCAGTATCCGGATTCAGTCAAAACGTAAGAATACGTATAGATATTAAAGTACCTCATCTGCATTTCCCTGTCAAGTATTCTGTAGGATATCTCCCCAGAAATATGCCCTCGCCGGCATTTATTAGTTGATGACCAGCACGGCTCCGGCCCTGCCCCAAAAAGTTAATCCGGTTATTATGTTAGGATTTGTGTCATTACTGTCCGGTAAAAGTATCGTAGTATCGGGATTATTGATAGTTTGTATCG
>CAYWBT010000186.1:0-6742 GCA_964456585.1 uncultured bacterium | reverse complement strand
GGATAGCAAGTTAATGCTCGAATCGGTCACGAAGGGCGATCAAGTCGTTACCATCGGGGGTATTGTCGGCACAGTGGTGAATATCAAGGAAAAGAAGGACTCAAAGACCAACGATGATATTATCGTACTAAAGGTTTCTGATACCACCAAACTTGAACTGTTGAGATCGAGTATCTCGCGAGTGATCACGAAATCGGAATAATGTGAAACGAGGTAAGCTAGCAGAGATGGTTCATACAATTTGTACCTACGGCGATTCTTCCCTGCGGGGCGGCACCGAGCCGATCACCGAGTTTAATGACGAACTCCGTGCCATGGTCGACAGCATGCTCGAAACCATGTATGAGGAAATGAACGGTGTCGGTCTTGCCGCGCCCCAGGTCGGAATTGCGAAAAAAATTGTGGTTTTCGATCTCTCTATGGGCGAGGACGAAGACAGTGTCTATGTGCTCATCAATCCGGAGATTGTCGAAAAAGAGGGAGAGTGTGTCCTCGAAGAGGGATGCCTTTCCGTTCCCGGTATCTTCGAAGAGGTCAAGCGTGCCTACCGTGTTGTTGTCCGGTACCAGGATGTTGAGGGTAACGAGCACGAACTGGAGGCAGAGGATTTTCTCGCCCGGGTCATCCAGCACGAGGTCGATCATCTCGAAGGTGTTCTCTTCGTCGACCGCCTCGGGACGGTCAAGCGGACGCTCCTATCAAAGACACTCCGCTCGCTTGCGCAGGAAGGCAGCACCGGCACATGAGAATCATATTCATGGGCACCGCCGAATTTGGTGTGCCCACGCTCAGGGCACTCGCCGCGAACCATGATGTTCCCGCGGTTGTCACGGGCGTCGATTCGAAAAAGGGACGCGGGAGAAAAGCGATGGAGCCGCCGGTCAAAACGGCCGCGGTTGATTTGGGACTGGCCGTTCTCCAGCCGTCCGATCTCCGGGACCCGGAATTCATCGAGCGTCTGAAATCGTATGATGCAGACCTGTTTTTTGTCGTTGCCTTCAGGATTCTCCCGCGGGAGGTCTTTACGATTCCGCCCCGGGGAACGGTCAACCTGCACGCGTCCTTGCTCCCCGACTACCGTGGAGCGGCGCCGATTAGCTGGGCGGTTATCAACGGCGATGAGGTCACCGGACTTACCACGTTTTTCATCAACGAACGGGTCGATACGGGCGACATCATCCGTCGGGAAGAAACGCCGGTCGGACCCGATGAAACGGCCGGTGAGCTCTCACACCGCATGAGGAAACAGGGAGCGATACTTGCCCTGAGCACGGTGACAGCGATTGAACGGGAGTCGGTTATTCCCGTTTCCCAACCGCCGGCCGGGCAGCGACCAGCACCGAAACTGTATAAGAAGGACGGCCTCATCGACTGGTCGCGGGATGCGCGGACGCTCCACAACATGATCCGGGGCATGAATCCCTTCCCCGGCGCCTACACCGGGACGGCGAGAGGTCCGGTGAAGATTCATCGCACCGCCCTTGCTGAGGTAGAATCGTCCGGGTCGCCTGGAGACATTGTCGAGGCATCCGGCAAAACGGGTTGTACCGTTTCCTGCGGACAGGGGTCGCTTCGCATACAGGAGATTCAGCCGCCGGGGAAAAAGGGCATGGACGGGGCGAGTTTCGTTCGCGGCTACCGGGTGACCGTCGGCATGAATATTCAGGATATATAATACGGTCTACAATACTGATATGACAGTGATTGCTTGACGAGGAGGTGGTTTGCATGCTCTACTGGGGTCCGACCTATTTTCTCATGATCCCGGCTTTGATTCTCACACTCTGGGCACAGGCAAGGGTGAAGTCCGCATTTGACAGAAACAGCAAGATTGGATCACGGTCGGGAATGACCGGCGCACAGGTCGCTCGGGGAATACTCGATAGTAACGGTCTCACGGGTGTCGGTATAGAGCCGATTCCCGGCAACCTGACCGATCACTACGATCCCCGAACCGGTATGCTCAGGCTCTCCGAGGGGGTGTACGGCTCGCGGAGTATTGCAGCGCTGGGCATCGCCGCCCACGAGGCGGGACATGCGGTCCAGCACGGAGTGAAATATCCTGCCCTCGTCTTGCGGACAGCGATTGCGCCAGCCGCGGCGACCGGTTCGCAACTGGGGTTGTGGCTGTTCATGATCGGTCTATTCATCGGCTTCTTCTCCCGTACGCCCATGATCTGGATGCTCGATGCGGGTATTATCTTATTCAGCGTGGCGGTTATCTTTACCATCGTTACTCTACCGGTGGAATTCGATGCCTCACGGCGGGCGCTCATTGTTCTGGAACGGAGCGGGTACCTTACATCCGATGAACTTCCAAAGGCGCGCGAGGTTCTCAACGCCGCCGCATGGACCTATGTGGCCGCCGCCGCAACGGCGGTTCTCATGCTCATCCGGCTTCTCGTGTTACGAGGAGGCAGGGACTGACACCGACACGCCTGATTGCGCACCACGCAGGCGCACGATGCTATTCTGGCGCTCCAGCCGCTTGGAGTACCTGAACGGGGAGATGCTTTTATGTGTGGGATTTTTGGTTATACCGGGAGCGCTTGTACCCCGGAACTACTGGTGAACGGGATCAGACGGCTTGAATATCGCGGGTATGATTCCTGGGGTATCGCCGCTCACGGCGCCGGCGGAAAGGCCGATGTTCTGTACCTCCACAAGGAATCGGGGAGAATTCCCACCAAGCCCGCCATCGATTTCCCGGATATGGATCTCATGGCCGGAATCACCCATACCCGGTGGGCGACCCACGGCGCGCCCTCTGTCGAAAATGCCCATCCACAAACGAACGAAGATAACACTATCGCCATTGTGCACAACGGAATCATCGAGAATTACATGCCGCTCAAGGAAAAACTCCAGAACCTGGGACACACCTTCCGGAGCGAGACCGATTCCGAAATCGTAGCACATCTCGTCGATCACCTCGTCGGAGAAGGACTCGATGTCCGCAGTGCCTTCCTCGAGGCGCTGAAAAGCATCGAGGGCACCTATGGCATCGCGCTCATCACAACGCTGCTGCCCGGCTCGATACTGGTCGGCAGAATGGGAAGCCCGCTTGTCATCGGACAGGGCAAGGGCTACAATATCATCGCGAGCGATCCTTCGGCGATTGTACAGCACACCCGTTATGTTGTGTACCTCGAGGACGGCGAGTGTGCCCAGCTCAATGCGGACAGCTTCGAGACCTTCGACCTCGATGAAAGTATCAGGGAAAAAGAGGTGGAAAAGATCACCTTCGATCTCAAGGATGTCGAGCTTGGCGGTTTTCACCATTTCATGGAAAAGGAGATCCACGAGCAGCCGCAGACAGTCAATGACGCCATGCGGGGCCGCATCCTCCGCCGCGAGGGAACGGTCAAGCTCGGCGGAATAGAACCGTCCTTGCTCCTCAAGGCGAAACGAATCAAGATCATCGCCTGCGGTACAAGCTGGCATGCCGGACTCATCGGGAAGTACCTGTTCGAGAATCTTGCCGCCATACCGACCGATGTGCACTATGCGGCGGAATTTCGCTATGCAAATCCGGTGATAGAACCCGATACACTCGTGATCGCGATCAGCCAGTCCGGTGAAACCGCGGATACCCTGGCGGGAGTGCGCGAAGCAAAGAACCGCGATGCGGTCGTTATGGGTGTTGTCAATGTCGTGGGGAGCACCATCGCCCGCGAATGCGGTCAGGGTATCTTTCTCCATGCGGGGCCGGAAATTGGCGTCGCCTCGACGAAGGCGTTCACAAGCCAGGTGGTGGTTCTCTCACTCCTGGCATTCGAAGCGAGCAGGCAACGAACCATGTCGCTCAGGGATGGTCTCTTGTTCATCGATGCCCTCGAGAAGCTGCCCGTGCAGATCGAGGAGACGCTCAAGCTGGACGAAACGATCAGGAGTCTCGCTGAGGAATACGCGAAATACTCGAACTTCCTGTATATCGGCCGGCTCTACGAATATCCGCTCGCACTCGAAGGTGCGCTCAAGCTGAAGGAGATTTCCTATGTTCACGCCGAAGGAGTTCCGGCCGCCGAGTTGAAACACGGCCCGATAGCACTCGTGGACAAGAAGATGCCGGTTGTTGTCTGTGCGGCGCAGTCAAAGATACTCGACAAGATGGTATCCAATGTGAACGAAATCCACGCGCGCGGCGGTCGTATTATCTCCGTGGTGAGCGAGGGGACGGACGAACTGGAAACCATTTCCGAACACGTGGTAAAAATTCCCTCGACCATCGATTCTCTTGTTCCGATACTCGGTGTCATACCCCTCCAGCTTCTCGCGTACCATATAGCGGTGAAGCGAGGTTGCGATGTCGACCGCCCGAGAAACCTCGCCAAGAGCGTGACAGTCGAGTGATGGCGGTTAAGAGACCATTCAGCAGTATCTCATCGCTGTCTATACGGGAAAGATGATCCACGCGCGGTGCGATGTGCCGAAGGTAACCTGAGAGTACCCTCATAACCCGGGAGTAATCATGGATGTTGTGCTGTTTGAGGATGACCAGTGCCAACAACTGTATCCCCTCGGCCTGTTCACCCCGCTCTTCGATATCCAGGTCGGTTCGATGACGCTGCGCTCCATGCTGGAGGCGACCGACTGCCACATTGCCACCGTGATCCGCGACCACTTTCTCTTTGGCGGCGAACAGAACCTCCCCATCAACAAGAATCGAAAAGGCCCGCTTCTCTTTCTCAACGCATCGATAGAACCCGACCTGCGCACTCTCGACAAGATCGTCGATCTCTGCACTTCGGGCGATCCGTTCATAACAACGAGCGGGAACCGGGTGGCTGCAGCCCTCGTCGCCCCGGGCACCGAACTTCCCGAACGCATGACACCGCGCGATGCGGGACAGACGCTCCTTGAACTTCACCTGCCGCTCGAGCACGAGCTCTTCAGAACGATCGACCTGCCCCACGAAGTCGTCCAGTCACACCTGAGGATTTCCGGTGCGAACATCGATCGGATCGTCTCCCGGGGCGGATATCGTGAACAGGAGCCGGGACTTTTCGTCGGCGATTCGGTTGATCTCGCCCCCACCGTTGCCATCGAAACCGGCAAGGGTCCCGTTGTGCTCGACAGCGGGGTGAAGGTGATGCACTTTTCCTACCTCGAAGGTCCCATCCATGTCGGTGCAAACTCCCTGGTGATTGAACACTCCTCCATCAAGGACTTTACCACCATCGGCAGGAGGTGCAAGGTCGGTGGCGAGGTGGAAGCCTCGAATATCAGTATGTTTTCCAATAAGCAGCATCATGGTTTCCTCGGCCATTCATGGGTAGGAAACTGGGTGAACCTCGGTGCGGGAACGTCCTCGAGTGACCTCAAGAATACATACGGCACGGTTCGTGTCTACTATGAGAACACTCGATTGGAGACGGGCATGCAGTTTCTCGGCACAGTGATCGGCGACTTTGCAAAGACCGCGGTCAACACGTCGATATTCACCGGGAAGATCGTGGGAGTCTGCAGCATGATTTACGGTACGGTAACAACAAATGTGCCCAGTTTCTCGAACTATGCCAGGAGTTTCGGCCAGGTAACCGAAGTCAGCCTCGCCCACGTTAAAAAAACACAGAAACGTGTGTTTGCCCGCCGTGACATCGAACAGACAGAACACGATACCTCTCTGATGGCACGCGTGTTCGATATGACCCGTCACGAGCGTGCGATGAGCGAAGAGCAGATAAATTTCTAGTGCACGCCGGGCGTCGGACCACTCACGGCGATAGAGAAACCATCCCCTGGCGCGAACCATCGCGGGATGATTCCGAAAGAAAGGATGCGGCATGAAAAAATTGTATGTGGGCGTTGATCTCGGCGGAACCAACGTGCGAGCCGGCCTGGTTGATGAAGACGGTACCATTCTGGCCACCGACAAGCGGAAATCCCTCACGAGAGTTTCGGCAGAAGCACCGGTGCAGCAGATTGTCGATTCGATCACCGCGGTTGTTGAGCAGGGCGGTGTCGGTTTCTCTGATGTCAGGGGCGTCGGCATCGGTTCGCCCGGCCCGCTCAGCGCCCGTGAGGGGAAGATTCTGAAGGCAGGCAATCTCCCGCACTGGGTTAATTT
Source organism: uncultured bacterium (assembly GCA_964456585.1). GTDB lineage: Bacteria > Latescibacterota > Latescibacteria > Latescibacterales > Latescibacteraceae > Latescibacter. The sequence goes on along the minus strand of CAYWBT010000186.1, from coordinate 672 downwards.
CCCCCTCACCGACATCATACGGGATCGGATCGGTGTCAACGTGTACCTGCAGAACGATGCCAATTTATACGCGTACGGCGAGTGGTGGATGGGAGCCGGGAAGGGGATCGATGATTTTATCGCCATCACACTCGGCACCGGAATCGGCGGCGGCGCCATCTGCGGCGGCAGGCTCCTGACCGGATTCAACGACAACGCCATGGAGATCGGGCACACGACCATCGACTATAACGGCCCGCAGTGCTGGTGCGGACAGCGCGGGTGCCTCGAGCTGTATTCGTCCGCAACCGGAATCGTCCGCATGGCCAATGAGGCCCTGGTCAACGAACACATCTCCTCCACGCTCGAAATGTACCGCATCAAGCCCGGAGAACTTACCTCGAAGGCGATATTCGAAGCGGCCCGGGATGGGGACGAGTTTGCGCTTTCAATGTTCGACAAGGCCGGCTATCTCCTCGGGATCGGTATTGTCAATGCGCTGAATCTCCTCAATTTCGAAAAGGTAGCCATTGGGGGAGGGCTTGCCGAATCGGACGACTTAATGATCGAACCGGTGCGGCGCGCTGTCGCGGATCGGGGTTTCCGGTCGTTCAGCTCCAGTGTGAGCATCGTTCATGCCGCCATTCCCGATGCCGCGGCAATTCTCGGTGCGGTCAAGATGGTAATCGACAA
>CAYWBT010000185.1:0-6744 GCA_964456585.1 uncultured bacterium | reverse complement strand
CATTCGGCATCCACCGGTTCCCCGTGGTCAGGGTCGAGAGGGCGATGCCACCCCAGTAGGGATTCAGGCAGTTGGTCGACCAGGCTGAAAACACCACGATCCAGAGCCCGATCAGGCCGAGACCGAGGCGGTCAACTATGCTTGCCGGGTCCCACGCGCCGACGATTACCGCTCCCATCATGCCAATGATAAACATGATCGTCCCGACCGACCAGTGGGCGGCCATGAATCCGCCGAACGCGGTCGAGCGGCTCCGGGCGTACCGTGAAGAGTCGGCGGCAGCGATGAGCATGGCGAGCATGGCACCGGACAGGATGGTGATCGCTTCGAAGATACCCATGGTTGTTTCCCGGGGACGGTTGAGTTCGAGCAGGACATCGTACCGGGTAAACATCTTGTAGAGCATCCACGGGATGAGGATGATGAGTGTCGGCGACACGAATTTCTGGAACCACATAACCACCTTGTACCCATAAACCGAGAGGATTCCCATGAGGAACGCCCACATGAGGTACTGGATTTTCATGGGTATCCCCCAGCCGCCGTACAGCGACCGGATGATGATATCGAGAGCCGAGGCGGTAATCCCGAGCTGCAGCCCAAACCATCCGATGGTTGCGATGATGAGGGGTATGGAGGGGATGAGACGGCCTCGAATACCGAATGCCGCCCGGAGTATCATGGTTCCGGGAAGGCCTTCCGAGGCGCCCATAACCGTACCGATGGCGACATAGGTCAGGAGTGCCTGGGCGATAAGACAGGCGATGACGGCGTTCCAGAATCCCGCGCCGGTAATCACTCCCCCCTGCCAGAGGCGGCCGACAGAGATCGAGAAACCCGCCCAGAGCATTAACAGTGACCAGAAACCGGTTGTTCGTTCTTTGTCGGGGACACGATCAACGCTTCTTCTCTCAACGAGGTCTGCCACATCTCTCTCCAGGGTTTTTATGTTGTCAAGGTATGTTTTTGAATAATATACAATTTTTTACAGTGGAAAAAAGCATGAATTATTCCGGTTGCTTCTCACAATCCGGATAGGTACATTGATTAACGAAAATTTCACCGACCTCGAAATTCGCAGATGAAAGGAGTTTCCCATGCGTCTTTCCCCATCGATCTATATTGTTGGCGGCACCGGACTCGGCCTGACCGAGGGGTATGATTGCCATATTTACCTGGTGAAGGGTCCCGACGGCCTCATACTAATCGATGCAGGCAACGGCTACGATACCGACGGCATCATCCGTACCATCGAAGACGAGGGGCTCGATCCGCAGCAGGTAAGCCACCTGCTCGTCACGCACCACCATACCGACCATGCGCGCGGCGCGAAGGGTTTGAAGGATGCGCTCGGCTGCGAGGTCTGGATCAGCGACAACACCGGCAGACATCTTCTTGAGGAGGGTACCGACGAAGAGCTGGGCGTCGTGTATGCCAAGGAGCACGGTATGTATGCCCAGGATTATGTCTATATCCATTGTCAGGCCGATCATGGTATCCGGGACGGCGAACGGTTTACCATTGCGGGAGTGGCGATCACCGCCATTAATGTCACCGGGCACTCGAAAGATTCGTGCTGCTACCTCATGAAGCTCGATGGGCGACGGTGCCTGTTCTGCGGCGATGTGGTGTATAACGGCGGTGTGCTCGGACTGTTGAACTACCCGATGTCGAGTCTTGAAGAGTACCACGAGGGATTGCCGAAACTGCGGGGGCTCAACGTTGATGGATTGTTCCCCGGGCACGGCCTCTTTACTCTGAAGAACGGCCAGGAACACATCGATGCAGGACTGAAACAGCTCGACAGCATTTTCGTACCGCACTCGGTTCAGCAGTCCTTTCTCCCGCGGTCGTGACCATCAGGGGAAAGAAAACCTGCCACCGATTGCTTTGCTGCTGTCGAAGTACTGTCTGGTTGAGTGAAACAGTGTAATCTTAATCGCTCATCAATTGAGAGTACGCATCGAAATTTAAGTTATCAATTTGCGCATATTGCTCATATGGTAATTATTATCAATGAGATATGAGATTTACTATAATCGTACTGGCAAGCGGAAAAAATTTTGTTAATTGGATTAAAAAAAGAGGAATTTGTATTCTTAAAAAAGGAATTCATCACAGTTTACTCTCATGTCCACCACCAAACATGACAAGGAAATAGGGACCGGTTAAACTTATATCCGGTCCTCCTGAAACATTTTCCCAATCATATTCACCCGGGCAATATCGGTATCCCAGACGGATACCCAGCATCAGATAACGATCGCTTTTTTCCCCTTCCTTCTTTCTAAACAGTTTTTCTGCTCCCACGGCGAAGTTAAATATTGTTATGCCCTTTGTTATTGTTGAGCTTCCTTTTGGATTAATCAAAATCTCATCGAAAGACCGCCGTTCTACAATTTTCATCTTCATTGCGCCTGTGCCAAATCCCAAAAGCGGAAAAATTTTAAAGTTGTTATTTTCATAAAAGACATACCCAATATTCCATAAACCATAGAATCCGCTCAGTGATATTTCGTACTGTGTATTCTCAACGATTGAATTTTTATATCGTGGAAAATACAAAAGAGCATAACCATCATACAGTATAAATCTTTTTTTTATTTGATGGCCCCCTGCACCGATTCCAAAAAAATTATCAGAAAATTGGGAATAACTATGACGGCTTAGCGTTGTATTCAGTTCCTGAATGTCCAAACTGTTTCCTTCGAGAATAACATAGCCAAAACCGCTTTTAATGTTATTTCCCTGACTGTGAGCATTCGTGGCCATGAATATGTTCAGCAGAATCAGTGCAAGAACAGCAACAGTTTTTTTTCTATCTGGCATGGCTGTTTCACCTTTCTTAATCGCGTGGTGAAATTTTTTACCTATCTAAATATTTTATCGACGGCACGAGGTTATTGACCAGGTCATGTAACTCGTCATCTGATAATTCGCCGTTGACAGCAATGCAGGGAAAAGTTCCGACAGGAGATTCAAGCATATAGCCCATTCTGTCTTTAGATGGTGGATCCTTGATTGTGGCGCGGGAGCTTGTAAGAAGAATTTTTGCCATCCACTTATTATGAAGTCCGCTCCAGACTTTGAACCCATTCGGTGAAGTATACTTTAACCTGCTGATCTTTTTAAGCAGGCTGAGCTTCTCGTTGAATGAGTGTGACTGAATGAGAACCACATGACGGCCGTCTTCCGCGCGATACGTGACAGCGAATATACGATGGGGTGGACTGATAACGTCGAGGATGTCGGTTATCTCGCATTGGCCTGTCCAGGGCGGATTAGATGCGAAAATGTAAGTCTCATAATCGGCCTTCTCGATCATGTGCTGGACTGTCACGTTTGGAACCACCATGTCGGACCTGATACTGGCTTTGGGCCGTTCCAGAGCGGCATTCGCAAGACTATCCATTCCAGCAAGGTTCCATGGGACATCATTGATAACGGCAGTTTTGGTCGTCAAACGTCGAACTACCATCAGTGATTCTTTATTGACTATCCATTCCATCTCGTCGATGGTATTATCGCTCTCCCGTATCTTATAAATCCAGTAAGTTTTGAGCATCATGCAAGGAGCACCGGAATGTAATCCTACTTTGATAAAACGAGCTTTTGAACCATCATTCAGTTTTCCATAGCTCGCGGCCATAACTTTTTCATTTTTTTCGTCGATTTTACTGATTAAACCTGCCGCAATTCCCAGGAAATCTGCTGGATTCTCTGGAGGATGAAATTCCTTACCGGTTGATTTGCCGACAATTTGCCAATTGCCGTCCGACCCGGTCACAAGTGAATAAACTTCATCTCCATCGTATGAGTTCGCGAATACCGGTGTTCCATCTACCGAAAAAAGGCGTACAAATCGACCGGTAGTGTTATCGAACCATGCCTCATCATTGACTGTGTAATGCTCGTCGGGCTCAGCGGGAAGGTTGAGTTGATGATACTTCGGTTTTCCCGTCGCTTCAATCGATATAACCGGAAACCAACGTCCTTGTGAAAGGACAGGATCTGAAATCGGCTTGACAATGATCTCGTTTACAATATGAACAACTTCGTCTCTATCAACAACTTCATCTCTGATAAAAAGTGTCTTCTCTGCAGCCCATGCCCTGGAGAGAAGCTGGATTGTCATCCCGGTATCTTTTTTATGATCAAATAAAATGAAAAACGATGCCATAGCCAGCAGTAAAATCGCTGCCCCTGCAACCAATGCCGGTTTCCATCGGATAATTCTCCCCAATGTGCGTGTTTCCGGTTTTATACTCGTTTCTTTGGTTTCTCTGATTTCACGCATGATACGATGCTTCAAATCTGCTGATGCCTTTACACTGTGGGAAAGCTGAATAGACGACAATGCATACCTAGCTACATCATATTCACGGGCACAACGCGGACAGTTCACAATGTGCTCGACTATTTCCGCATGCAATTCCTCATCAGGCAGTGCAACGAGAAAATCATCGAGATATTTTTGTACTTGTTGGCATGTAATCATTCTCTATGCTCCCTGGAAACAATCTTTCGTAATTTTCCAAACCCATAACGAAGACGCGACCGAACAGTATCTATCGAGCACCCGACAACTTCAGCAATCTCACTCAGACGGAGTTCATCGAAAACCCTGAGTCGGATTACCTCGGCCTGAACCTTAGGTAACCGCCGTAGAAGTTTCTCAACCCGGTGTAATTTTTCAGCCGCCGCAGTTTCATCGTATGGGTTTTTTAGTCCACTGGGAATTTCCTCGACTGAAATATTTTTAATAGTCATTCCCAATCGCTTCCTTTTACGCAGTAAATCGGTGCAGGCGTTGATTACCATGCGATAGAGGTAAGGCCCTGCCAGGGATATCTTCTTTCGTTTTGACCGTTCTGTATAAGCGCGAACGAACACCTCCTGTACCACATCCTCTGCATCGTGAAAATTCCCCAACCGGCGGTATGCAGAGAGAACGAGCCTGTCAATATATACTTCTACCAGCATTTCAAACTCTTCAGGTGACTGTGGCCAACCACGATCCCATAACTCCTTGGAGTCAGGTAAATTGGCTTTGAAACCCACTGTTGATTCCTCTCCGAACGGAAGGCTATCCAATTGATAAAACTCCTTATAAGAGGTTCTATATATAGAACGAATTTTCATTCGATTATCGTTTAAATATTTTAAGAAGTATGATTTTTTCTTTACACTAGATGCTCAGATTCGTTTTTTTACTACGTTTATTTTCCTCTTGATATAATGTACTATATGAAATCTGGTACAGTATTGCACTGTTAATAATATACTTCAAGGAGGTATTACCAATGCTGAATCTGAAAAAAGTTACTTTGAAGAGCAACAAGGAGATAGAACAGGTGCATACCATCACCACTGAATATTGTTACCCGCCGAGAGTTGCGTGGGTGCCGGGTTCGTTACATCCGCGTGGGGAGAAGCCGAGGTAGATAAACATGTCCCTATACTCGTTCAACAGCAGGCCGTTCAGAAAGAATATCTCATCCCGCCGGAGCCGTCCCCGTCGAGATCATCCCTCTGTAGGAAGAGCGTACCGCCGCTCAAAATTCCCGGACAGTGAAACATCCGAATGGTTATATTTTAAAAAAAGCTTGCCGGGCAGAGTGAATTAACTTGAATAAAACAGGTGAAAATGGTACTATTCATTCACGAAACAAGATAGTGTCGAAAAACAATCCCCCGCTGATGTCGATCCGGGGAATGTCGGTGTCATTCAGTCACGTGCTGAAGGATCATGTACTATGAAAATCGGGGAGCACACCATGTCAACAACGAGACGGTCTTTTTTCAAAAAAGCATCAACGGGAGCAGTCGCCTCCCTGGCGGTTGGATGCGCAGCATCGAAAACGAACCAGACCATGAAAGCCGGGTTTGCACGGATCAAGGTTAGCCCGCCGGTCGGTACCGCAATGACCGGCTTCGGCTTCCGTGACTATGACCCTTCGGGATGCAAGGGAATTCATGATGACCTTTATGCGCGGGCGCTCTACCTGTCCACCGGGCAAGAGGATGTGCTCATCATGGGTTTCGATCTGCTCTTTTTCAGTCGGGATGAAGCAGACCGTTTTCGGGGCGCGATTGGCCGGAAACTCGATCTCGAGCCCCGGCAGATACTGTTGAATACCTCCCACACCCATACCGGTCCCAAAGTCGGCTCCTGGGATTATACTCCCTCGGATCGGCTGTATCTACAGTTTTTGGAGAATGCAATCGTCGAGGCAGCGTGCGCTTCGAAAGACTCACTCCGCGAGGTAACGGTCTGGGCGGGTGAAACACGGTCGGAACTTCCCATGAGCCGCCGCAAGCCGCTTCCGAACGGCATCATCGATTTTGCACCCTATCCGGAAGGCGTGGTGTATGACAAGCTCCCCTTCTGCCTCTTCAAGGATATGAGCGGGAAGCCGGTTCATATTCTCTTTTCCGTCTCCACACACCCATCGACAATAAAGGGAAATGAGCGCTCGTACTACATCTCCGCCGACTACCCCGGGAAAGCCATGACCATTCTCGATGACTATCTGGGCGCACCCGGCAGCCTGTTCCTCCAGGGAGCGGCAGGTGATTCGAAACCCAGTGTCATTGGAAAAGGCGAGGAATTCTGGCGCTCCGGAGATTGGCCGGATGTCGATAAGGCGGGCACCATGGTCGCCGATGAAGTTATCGGGGCTCTCGAAACCGGTCTCACCCGTATCGAGCCCGACCTGGCCGCCACTACGATTGAAATGTCAT
>CAYWBT010000184.1:0-6765 GCA_964456585.1 uncultured bacterium | reverse complement strand
ACGGCAGCATAGTCTGAAAACGCTATGAAACAGGGAGGACAAGCTCATGAAGAATTCGCTCACCCGGCGTCAGTCTCTCACAGCAGCACCGGCAGTCCTGGGAGGATTGGCAGGACTTGCCGCCCTCAGATCTGCCCACGCATGGGAACCAGGTCCGGGAGAGACTATCGAGCGTGACCTGACACCCGGTACGACCCCGATACGTCTCGGCGCCTTCCTCAATCGCAAGGAAAACGAGGACTTCCCCGAACTGATCGGACGTCTCAGGAAAGAGGGCTTCGGCGGCGTACTGACAACCGCACAACCGGTCAATGACATGACGGATTCCGAACTGCGCGCATTCACCGGAGCGCTCAGGGAGCACGATGTTGTCGTATTCGAGGTCGGAGGATACACCAACATGATCCATCCCGATCCCGCAATCCGTCAGGAGAACCTCAAATCCCTCGCGGTAAGCATCGAGGCGGCGGACAAGGTGAACTGTCCGATGGTCGGCACCATCACCGGGAGCTGCGATCCGAAGAACTTCTTCAACGTCCACCCGGACAACTGGACCCTGGAAACGTGGAACCTGACCGTCGACAGCATTCGGCAGGTTCTCAAGGATACCGCCGGGATGAAGGCGGCGCTCGGCATGGAAGCCCAGGTGACGACCAACCTGGACGGCCCGAAGGCACACAGGCGTCTCATCGACGATGTGGGAGACCCGCGCTGTGCGGTCAATCTCGATCCGACCAACATGATTCACCTGCACAATTACTTCCACACGACCGACCTCATCAACGAGTGCTTCGACCTCTGCGGCGAGCATATACTGGGGAGCCATGCGAAGGATACGTACATCTGGCCGGACAAGCAAACGGTGCATGTCCAGGAAGTCTGCCCGGGCAGGGGCATCCTTGACTACGAAACGTACCTGGTGCGGTTGAGCAGGCTGAAATGGTCGCGGACGCTCCTCCCGGAGCATATTCCGAACGACCAGTTCCCCGAGGCAAAAACGTATATCAGGAAAGTTGCCGCGAAAGTTGGCGTAAAATTTTATTAATACAGACGATTACCGGTCATGTTTATGTACTTACAACAACGCTGAAGGAGATTTATTAATGGCAGGAAAAATTACCCGTCGCCGGGCACTCGCTGCAGGAACCGCATCAACGCTCCTCGCACTGGGAAGCGGCTGTGGATCGTCGAAACAGGAACAAGGGGATACCCCGGCTTCAACACCCGAAAAGAAAACATTCTGGGATCCCGGGCCGGACAAGAACCTCGTTCGCGATCTGACTCCGGGAACAATGCCGATACGGCTCGGCGGCTATCTCGTCCCCATCAAGAACATGAGCTACGGCGACATGGTCAAGAAGGTTCGGGACGATGGATTTACCGGAGCACATGCGAGTGCCGAACCCTGGAACTTACTGCGGGATTCCGATCTGCGAGAAGTGCAAGCAGCGCTGAAGGAACACGATGTCTACATTTTCCAGGTCGGCAACTACACTAATATGATCCATCCCGACCCCACCATCCGCCGTAAAAACCTCAAAGCTCTCTCTACCGCTATTGAAGCAGCAGACAAGCTCTTCGCCGGTTCGGTAACAACCATTTCCGGGAGTTGTGATCCAGAATACTACTACAACGTTCACCCCGACAACTGGACACAGAAAACATGGGATCTCCTCGTCCAGAGCTGCCGTCAGGTACTCAGCGACACCGCCGGGATGAAGGCAAAACTGACTTTGGAAGCCCAGGTGACTACCAACATCGACGGCCCGAAGGCACACAAGCGACTCATCGACGACGTTGGCGACCCACGCTGCGCGCTTAATCTCGACATGGCAAATATGATATACCTCTATAACTACTATCACACCACGGAACTCATTAATGAGAGCTTTGATCTGCTCGGCGAGAACATCATGGGGTACCATGCCAAAGACACCACAATCTTTCCTGCCACGCAGACGGTGCACGTGCAGGAATGCTGTCCGGGGAGAGGTGTCATGGACTTCGAGTCGATCTTTGTGAGGTTGAGCAGGATGGAGTGGCCGCGGACGGTCATGCCTGAGCATATTCCACAGGATCAGTTCCCCGAGGCATATGCACATCTCAAGGGCGTGGCGGAAAAGGTTGGAGTAAAGTTTTACGAGTAATCTGCTGAGGTGCGGAAATCACGTCAGTATAACAATCTGGAGAAGAGAGGGGTCCCGGTGATCGGGAGCGGTTCGAGGCTGCAACGTACCGGTATATGAGCGAACGAAACGGGGGAACATTTCCCTTGTTCGCCTTTGTGCCGCGAGATCACCACCCCTTCTCACGGATTGCGGATAATAACACTTTCCCGTTTGACGTCTACAGGGCTTGGTAGATAAACCGGACGTTTCATGGAACGGCATGAAACAGTGTCGGACAGGTATCCTCGCTTATTGTACCGTTTGATTCTTCTCGAAGTCCCAGAGCGTTTTTCGCTTGAGATCCTCAACCGCCAACTTATACGATATGTATGCGCTGAGAAAGGCCATTTTCGCCGAGGTGAGACGGTCGTTGTTGTTCGCCAGCTCCTGGCTGGTGATGTCGCCGTTATTGAAGCGTTCAAGGGAGATATCGTAGGTGCGTTGGGCGATATCCTGCCGCTTGGTGAGAATGTCGAGACGAGTCTCAGCCGCCCCCACCTGCCGCACCGCATCGCGTATGCTGTTGATCACGCTTTTCTTTTCTTCCTCTATCTGCAACTCGTTCCTGCGGAGGTTCACCCTTGCGCTGGCGACTTCCGCCTTATTCACTCCCCAGTCCCAGATCGGGATACTGATAGAGAGGGAGACGCCGCGGTTGCCGGGCCGGCGATTGAGGTCATCCCAGCTCGAATCGAACAGGTCGCCTGACGACGTGCCGTATGGCAGCCCCTGGTCGCTGAAACCTGTCATATCGTAGAATGCGTTCAGGTCGGCCCTGATCTCGTTCCGGGCATTGGTTTCGATCAATGAAAACTGGCTCATTTCCAGATCGATTTCCTGTTCCCGCAATTCCGACCGGTGCGCAAGCCCCTCTTGTATCGCCTTATCAAGATCAACATCGAAATGGGTATAGCTGATTTCTGTTTCAATACCGATTTCTTCGTCCAGATCGAGGCCGATTGCCTGTTTGAATCGGTCTTTCTGAAGTTCGAGCGAAACTCGTGCTGTATTGAGGTTGGCGCGAGCCTCTTCGAGGTCGACCTCCATTTCAAGCGCCTCGACCTCCGGAATCAGGCCCGATTCGTACTTCAACCGGGCAAGATTGTACGCATTCTCCGTTTGAGCGACCGTTTCCTGGCTTATCTCGTCTTCGCGAATCGACCGATAGAGCGAAAAGAAGGCGTTGGTGACATTGTAAACCATGTCAAGCTGACTCCGGGTCAGGGTGAGCGATGACCGCTCGTAATTCAGCTCCGCCTGCTTGAGACCCATTTTCCGCCGGTTATAGGTAAAAAGCGGCTGGGTGAGACGAAGACTGAGCGAGGTAAGAAAGTCATTCCGTTTGAGCGTTTCATCGGTCTCTGCGAAATAGTTCGATTCCCGCGACTGGTAGAGCTGGGAGCGCAGTATCAGGTTGCCGTCCGTCGGAAGCGGCTGGGTAATATCCATCTGGTTCTGAACGCGAAAGGTACCGAGGCTGTTGTACACGGGCAGTCCGTTCGGTACCGGCACGCTCGTGACCCGCTCCGCCCAACTCGGAAGACTCATGCTCATCTCGGCCTGGGTACGGAACCGGTACTTGGCGGCACGCCAGTTATTTTCGGCCTGCACCAGACTCATGCGGAGCGATTTCATGGAGAAGCTGTGCTCCAGCGCTATATCGACAGCATCTTCCAGCGAGAGCAGCCGTTCCGCCTGAACCACGGGGGCACAAACCAGCACGGCCATAATTACAGCGGCAAGGAATTTCATGAAACGGGGTGAGAACCGAACAGCTATAGATGCTTCCATGTGAATACTCCCGGAAAAAATTTCATGTTTATGTACCATGCATATCAGCTTTTAAATACCAAACGCTTTATGATATTGGATGGCGTTCTATCGGACTTGAAGTTTTTACCGATGGTGGTTCGGGGAGTCTGCGCGTTTCAGATGAAACCTTATTCATACCTGAGCGCCTCGATAGGCCTCATGCGCGCCGCCCGCCTGGCGGGATAAACACCAAAGATAATCCCCACCGCCACCGACACCCAAAATGCCAGGAAGATAGCCTGCCACGAGACGATAGTCCGCCAGTCTGCATACACTGCGATCACCCGCGTCAGGGCAAATCCGAGAATAATGCCGATCAAACCGCCGGTAAAGCTCAGCATGACCGCTTCGAGCAGGAACTGGCCGAGAATATCTGTCCGGGTGGCGCCGATTGCACGGCGGATTCCGATCTCGCGGGTGCGCTCCAGCACCGTTGCGAGCATGATATTCATAATACCTATACCGCCCACGAGCAGCGATATTCCTGCAATAGCTCCCATGACTATGTTGAAGATGCGCTGTGTTTTCTGGCTCTGTCGCAGGAGGGCTTCCGGAACAGTGATGGAAAAATTTTCGATCCGGTTGTGCCGCCGCTCCATCGTTGACTTAATTATGTTCGCCGCCTCCTGGATGCGGGTTACATCCTCGACACGGGCAACAAACCGGTTGATCTCGCTCTCGTTGCTCAACCGGGGAAAACGCTTGAATGCCGTCGAGAGGGGAATGTACACGTCCTGATTCATATCCTGGATCGGCAGGTCCGTTTTCCCGCTCGACATGCTCATCTTGTCTTCCATAACACCAATGATGGTAAACCACTGGTTGCCGATCTTGAGTTTTTGTCCGAGCGGATCATGGTAGAGAAAAAGGTTTCGCTTGATCGTGTTGCCGAGTACGCACACCCTCTTGACCTGCTCGACATCCTGGTACGAGAAAAACGTCCCGTCACTCGGTTGATAATTCATAACCTGAATGTACTCCGGCATGGTTCCAATTATCGGGACATTCATCAACTCCCTGCCGTAGCGGATATCCATTTTTTTCTCGCGGATAGGCACGGTGACCTGTACAAGGGGATTCAGTTCCTGCACCGCAAACGCGTCCAGGCGTGCGAGCCCGAGTGATTTCATGGGTTCGTCGGTTTGCCCTTCGGTATTCTCCCGGGGAATGTCCATGACGATAATATTGTTCATTCCCATCAACTGGATCTGGTCCAGCGCCTCCTGTTTCGCTCCCTCTCCAATCGAAAGCATGGCGATGACTGCCCCGACGCCGAAAATGATACCGAGCATCGAAAGTATTGAGCGGAGCAGATGATTATGCAGCCCTTCGACGCCTATGTTGATGCTTTCCCGGTAGTGCATAGTTCAATTCCCTCAAAAAAACGTGGTTTCCTCTAACTTCTCTGTACAAGGAAGCCGTGCATCCCTAATCCGCTGCCCACTTCAGCAGGAGAATGTTTCGGTAATGGGAACGGTTGGAATTATCACTGAAGACAGTGATCGTTTCTGCAACCAGTTGATCACCGCGCATTTTCATAGTCAGGTACGTCGCGGCGAAATCGAATTCCCACTTTGCAAAGGCATAATCAAAGGTGATGTCTCTCGTTGAATCTCCGATCAACCTGAAGGGAACAACTCCCCAGTCACAATCCGTTGGATGGCATTTTCCCCATGCCTGAACGGTCAGGTCATCACCCTCCTGCCGAACGACAAGAGAGGAAATACCGCGAGTCTCGGGATCGACATTGCGCCACGAGCCACGGAAGCCGTTCTCAACTGTCGCACCACCTCGACTCAAACCCATCACGGCAGTCGCCATGACGAGTATAAACATGACGGATACTACGGAACGTCGGAAGATCATCTTTCGTCCTCCCTTCTTTTTCTCACGCCATCCATGGACGCTCACGCTCCAGGGGGCCGGCGAGGACGTTCAACGCGATGTTGCAATCATCGACAATCTGGAAATCATACATGCCGACACAAATGAAATCCGCCCCGTTGTTAAATGCGTAGCGGAATCCCTCTTCGGGATGTATCGCTCCCGCAGCAAGCGTTTTGAAGGCGATCCAAGGCTGTTTGAGGTTCTTCATGAAGGCAATCGTTTCCACCGGATTGGTACACCAGATGTTATCGTGTTCTCTTTCCGGTGCGGCAGACCAGTAGTTGACATGGTGGAGTGTTTTCATCCAGAAATCGGGTTCGAGGCCGTACTCCACGCAGGCCTTCACTGTCTCCAGACTGTGGCCGCCAATCCCCGCGGGAACGCCGTTCTGCCTGATGAAGTCGAGCGCCTTGCCGATCTCCTCGATCTTGCCCTCTTTTGCTAGCTGATCCGATATTCCCCCGTGCGTATAACAGGCAGCAGCGCCACTATCGATCGATTTCTTTGCTCCATCGATGAGGGTTTCCCCGCCGCAGTCCGAGATAAACTGTATTTTGCCGATACCCCTCCGCCAGTATTCATCGATCACCCCGGAAAGTATCGGATTTGTCAGGAAGGTATTAATCCCGCTCTTCTCGGCGAGTGCAAATGTTTCAAAAATCTTATCCCTGTGGTGGTAAGCCTTGACCAGTTTGGAAACATAGATCAGATCACGTGCGTGCGCCCAGCCGCCGATCAGGTTTCCACCAAGGATGACCCTGCTCAGTGGCAGGTTACCGATTTTTGACTTGGGTATCTGGCCTTGCAGGTTATCGAGACTCGTAAAGTTGAAGGTTTTGATTGTCGCGCTTGTCACCGCATCGACAAGATTCTGTTCTTCATGGCTCTCCCAGCGGCG
>CAYWBT010000183.1:0-6780 GCA_964456585.1 uncultured bacterium | reverse complement strand
CGTCTCGTCTCCAAGGGAAAATCGAAGACGGAGGCAGTTCAATCGGTCACTTCCGTGCCTCTGGACGAAGAAAACATTCACATCGGACCGAGCGACTGGATCGCTTGGCAGAAAGACAACAAGGTCTGCTTCCTCCGCATGGAAGGCAAGCTGTTCGGTGATGTGCCGATGAACCTGGAATTGCGCCTGTCAGTCGAAGACTCCCCGAATTCTGCGGGCATTGTCATCGATGCTGTCCGCTGTGCAAAATTGGCGCTCAATCGTGGCGAGAGCGGTGTCCTCTATCCGCCGGCGGCATACTTTATGAAACACCCGCCGAAACAGTATACCGACGATGAAGCGTACCGCATGACCGAATCGTTTATCACGGGAACCTGGATATCCGATCCCCTTGAAATGCCGTATTATAGCTGCAGGGGAAAGGTTATCGCGGAAAGGTGACGCTCGTCCGTCGATACAGTTTTTTTAAGCGCCCTTGATAGCACGGGTTGTCCGTTCGGTAGTGAGAACCTCATGCTCGCTAACCGATCGTCTCTATTACCGGGGGGAATGCGATATCACTTGCGGGTACAATAATACCCATAAAATAGTATTCACCTCGGTCGGGATCCCCGGCGTTTTGCTCGTCCTCCGGATACTCCTCATTACATCATTTTCTCTGCTCCTAATGTATCAGAACATGGCAGGTCACCGTATCCAAACTCATGTTTTCCTCCGGAACGCTGCGGGTATCATCAGTCATCAGGTTTTTTCCATCACCATAGGAACAGACTCAGACGTTACCGCCGCACTTGGAGTATCGTTTACACCTGTCTATACGAAAGGTGCTTGAAGCGTGCACGGGGAGCGTGTGCTCTTCGAAAATGGTATATGGTGAAATCGGTTTATTATAAAAAAAAGATTAAACCTTTTTAGATCATAATTCATCAATATCGTAACAGCATATACCCTATAAGAAAGGATCATTACATGAACACATCACGTACGTTTAGATTGGTTGTCGCTGTTGCCATGCTGTGCGCCTTCGGTGCACTGCCGGTTTTTGCCCAGCAGGACAGACCCCGCGGCGACCAGCAGGACAGACCCTCAGTCGCAGAGCTTGTCGGCCAGTTGACGAAAGAACTGAAGCTCACCGATGATCAGAAAACCAAAATCACCGACATTATGACCCAGTCACGGAGTGGCGCCCAGGATACCGGGGGAGGGAATCGGCGCGGCAGTTTCGGACGGCAGAGGCAGCTCACTGCTTCCATCGAAGCGGTGCTCAAGCCTGAGCAGGTTGAGAAGTACCGGGCATTCATGGTACGCCAGCAGGTCGACCAGCGTATTGAGCGGCTCACGAGTCAGCTCACCCTGACCAACGACCAGATCAAGAAGATACGGCCCATTATCGAGGCCGAGAACAAAAAAATGACCGCCCTCAGGGAGAAGATGCGGGAGTCGGACGACCGCAGTGCCATGAGGGAACAGATGGGCAGCATCCGCGATGAGTCAAATAAGGCGATCGAGGCGGTTCTTACCGCCCAGCAGGCGGAGACATTCCGCGCGAACGCAACCAGGAGAACGCGGAGTCCCCGTCAGTAACGTCTCAAAACACGTGTAATAAAATTAGAAACGCCGTGAGTTTTTTCGCCTGCTGATGAAGAATCGGCAATAATTCACGGCGTTTTTTATTCGTATGTGCGCCCCTCCCCGTACACGGACACCTTGTTCCCGCCCGGGGAAAGAATGAGAACATACCTGCCGGGTAACCATGACAGGGAGTAATGCTTTTCAATTCCTCGATTTGACTTACGAACGCGGCTCCCGCTCCCTTACGGTTTTCCCTTCAAATTAGGCACCTTCTTCCATCCCTCGGGCAGGGGATCGACTGAATCCGATGTCAGGTTGTCGCCGCCGGAACCGGGAACGTAGACCGGCGATCCATGCCCCGCTTCTTGTGCCTCTTCGGCGAGCTTGATGAAGTGCTGGTAGGTCCTTTTCAGGTCATAGAAGCCATGCCACCAGGAATAATCGGGACCCATCATTGCCGAACCCATCCGTGCGCGGCGGCCCTCATGGTGCCAGAACTCATAGAACACCCATTCGATCTCTTCATCGAACATTGGCCATTCAGTGAGAATACCTTCGGAATACAGGTCATCCATGATCGACTTGACCGGCTTGAAATAGAGTTCATTGTAATTCGCGATCGCCAGATCGTACCGGGTTAGGTAGTTCTTCGACCAGCGTGGCGAATGACATTGCATGCAGACGGCGATCATTTTTCCGCGTTCTTCCTCGCCGTCGTAATCTTTGTTCAGGATGGTCAGCGGCGCCTGGGATTCCCATTTCAGCCGCTGCCCGACATCGTGCGAGGTCGCAAGCCCGCCGAGACCGGACATGTGACAGGCGGCGCAGGTTGGTGCGGTGAAGTCCGTTGACGGCTCCCACGCGTCGGGTGCGGAATCGAACCGCCAATCCGCGTTTTCGGCGAGGTACCGTTTGCCGTGCTTCGATTCGAAGTATATCTCATTCTGCGGATGGTCAGGACCGAGATGGCACTGGCCGCAGTTCTCGGGCCTTCGCGCTTCGGCTATGGAGAACCGGTGTGTGGTATGGCAGATGACACAACTCCCCCGTGAGCCATCGGGATTGAGTCGGCCGCATCCCTCGTTCGGCCAGTTGAGGGGTGTCAGTTCGCCGGATAATATGTTCGATCCGTGACAGGCATAACAGCCGGTCGCCCGTTCGATTTCGTTGGTCATACCCTTCAGCCAGGGATCCTTGATCGAATTGGTTTGTATGGTCCAGGTCCGTGCATGTTTGCTACCGGCGAACTGATCCTCTTCCTCGGGGTGACAACGGCTGCAGTCGAGCGGCGTCACGACCGGCGATATCTTAAGGTCGCGGTATTTCTCCGTTCCGGGACAGTCGCGGGCGTCGCGATCGGTGAGCTTCGCCTGATGGCAGTCGAGGCAGGTAATATTCGACCGTGCGTGGATCCCGTGCGCCCAGTCGTTTACCTTGCCCGGCTCTTGCTTTGCATGGCATTCGATGCACTCCCTGTCGACCTGCTTCAGCCCTCGTACAATTTCAAGTTTTTTTGGTATGCTCGGGATGGGGCCTTTCGCGGTATCTTGGCTGAATACCATTGTGGCGCACAAAAACAGTACCGCCGGTATCGCTCCAATCATCCATGAAAACCGATTCATCGATATCCTCCCTGCGTATAGAGCTCATTCCGTTCGAAGAGGTATTCCTTGAATTTTCCATGAAATTCCATGGTATGGCACGTGATGCACTTTTTTCGTCCCTGCATGCGCAGGTAGGCGCGGTGCGCAATAATCTTTTTGATGGGGGCACCTTTCGGTGTCAGGTTGGCGTGACAGGTCATGCATGACGAATCGACGATTTTCCGACGGGCAGACTCGCTGATATGTGCCCAATCCATCCGGACCGGATCGGCTTCGCCGAACAGGTGGGCAATAATGTCTTTGGTACCGTCGCGTGCCTTGGTCCAGAACATGTGCAGGAGTTCCGGCGGGATATGACAATCCTTGCAGGTCGCGATAATCCCGATAGAGTTCTGGTAATGCGGCGATCGCATCCAGCCCTGTTCAGCGACAATCCGCATCTCATGACAGATTGTGCAGAACGACGGCGTCGAGGTCGCGTGGATTCCGACAGTTCCGGCGAGGTAGCCGATTGCCGCCATAATCACGGCTCCCAGGAGGAGTATGCTATTTTGACGTGTCAGGTACCGCATACGCTCCTCCGTGAGGTATACGATCGTTGGGTGGGTACACGCTCAGTCCGGGACTCACACCAATTGCCGGTTTCGAGATTGTGAGTAAAACTATCCATGACCACCGTACCTGTGATGTGATAACTCAATCCGATAATCTCATATCACATTCATGAGTGGTTAGCGTTCACAAGTCTCCTGTTGATAAACGAATATTAACACTTCTGAGTTCTTATGCAAGAATTTTTCTGCATGCAGGTGGTTTCATATGCCCAATTCATGCTTGGAAAACAATTAAATATTTCGTTTGGGAGATACCTATCCAGTGAAACAACGTTCTTTCGATCATCTATGATAGCAATGTGCTCATGATACTATATGATTCCCCAAAGGAGTATGTTTTATTGAGGTATAACGGTGAACATGTGAGTTTCACCTTGACTTGCCCGATCGGTTCATATTACATATAGTAGTTTGTGCCCTTATTCTGTAACGTGCGGCGATACCTGCGTGTATGCCGTGTGTTTTCTCACTCGTTATCCCTGATCATGAAGAGGAGTAAATGCGCCGGTATCACGGTTTTTTCAGAGGGGAAATATCTTACCATCATGAAGTATGACGAATAACCATTTACTTCCGGGAGGAAGCCGATTGCTGCCCTTTTTCGACTATACCGAGGTAGACAAAAAGTTCTACCGTGACCAGATCGCCCCCCGTATTCCGCCAAAGATATTCGATGTGCACGTGCATGTTTTCCGCCGTGAACATGTCGACATGATACCGGAAGAAGCGCGAAAGGCCGACTGGCCATCCGAGTGTGCACAAGTCCTGACTGCCGATGATGCCCTCGCCTGTGCCAATGAGTTGTTTCCGGTTACGGAATACTCTTTCGCCGGTTTTCCGACCGCATCGCCCGAAGCCGATACCCCGGGGATGAACGACTATGCGGCCGCTCTCGGACGGGAGGGAACGTGCGTGCCGCTCATGATGGTGCGGCCCGAATGGAATCAGGATTATGTGGAGCAGACATTCCTTGCGGGAAATTTTGCGGGCTTCAAACCTTATCCCGGCATGATCGCGGGCGGATCGACCGGGGAAGTCGGCATCTTTGAATACTTCCCTCACGAACAGTGGGACATACTAGAAAGACACCGTAAGGCGGTCATGCTTCACATCGGCAGGAAGGAGCGCTTTGCGGACGAGAACAACATACGGGAACTGCTTGAAGCTCGTGACCGCTACCCGAACGTCACGATCATCATTGCGCACCTGGGACGTTCCTACTGCCCGTATTACCTCCGTGAGGGGCTGCGAAAGATGGGCGATCCGAAGGGATTTTATTTCGACACCACAGCTGTTATCAATCCGGCGGTCTACGATATTGCACTGACCGAAATACCGGCGGAAAACATTATCTACGGTACCGACATGCACGTGCTTTTGTGGCACGGCAAGCGGGAGTGGACAGAGCGGAGTTATATAAATTTCACCCGGGAGAACTTCTCCTGGAATACGAATCGAAAATCTCCCGAAGAGGAGGAGCAGTATACCCTCTTTTTGTATGAGCAGATGAAATCGATACTCGATGCCATCGACCGGCACGGTCTTTCCGTGGGGCACAAGAACGACATTTTCCTCGGCAACGCACATCGCGCCCTTGGAATGGAAGATGACGCCTGATGATTTTCTGCCGGAAATGATCGGGGAAAATCCCTTGATGTAGGTGTTGCTTCGTTACGATACGGTGTTTGGGCGATAGTTCCGGGAACGGAATGGTCACTGCACCGGCCGGTATCGGATTTTGGTTGCGTTGCGACAGTTCCCGAAGGATATTGATTCCCATGAATGATATTGGCAGTTTCCCCCTGAATATTCTCGACTATGCGGCGTTCGGGGCGTATTTCATCGTTCTCTCATTCATCGGTTTCTGGGTAGGAAGGCGGGAGAAGGCCAGTTCCGCCGATTACTTCCTCGCGGGACGATCGCTTCCCTGGTACGTTGTCGGCGGATCGTTCATCGCCTCGAACATCAGTACGGAACATTTTATCGGCATGATCGGCGCTGCGTTCGTGTACGGTCTCTGTGTGGCGCTGTCCGAATGGGGAAATATCCTGTCCTTCAGCCTGCTCGTGTGGATATTTATTCCCTTTCTTCTCGCCGCGAAAGTGTTTACCACTCCGGAGTTCCTGGAGAAACGCTTCAATGCCACACTGCGCCAGTTTTTTGCGGTTGTCACCATCATCAGCAACATCGTGGCGTTTCTCGCCGCGGTGCTCTATGGGGGTGGTCTGGCGCTGCACAAGCTGTTCGGGTGGAATCTGTGGTTCGCGATTATCGCGCTCGGGGTCGTCTCGGGAAGCTGGGCGATCTACGGCGGCCTTCGGTCGGTAGCCTGGACGGATTTTTTTACAGTAGTTGTCATGATTGCCGGCGGCCTGATGGTGACCGTGCTCGGCTTGTACATGCTCTCGGGTGATTCACGGTCGCTGGTTGAAGGATTCATGATCATGATCGAGCGAAATCAGGCAAAAACCGGCATCTGGGCAGAGGTTGTCGCACGAAATGCCCCTTTCATCGTCCACGCCGCTAGCTACAACCGGCTCGCGGTCATTCAGCCGGTCACCCACCAGACAACGCCATGGCCCTCGATATTCATCGGATTTCTCTCGGTCAGCCTCTGGTATAATATCATCAACCAGTTCATGATACAGCGCGTGCTGGGCGCGAAAAACATGTACCATGCCCGCATGGGTATCGTGATGGCTGGTTACCTGAAGATTCTGATGCCGGTGATTGTGGTGTTGCCGGGCTTGATTCTCTTCGCCCGGTTTCCCGAGGTGATGAAACTTCCCTGGCAGGAGATCAGGCCAGAGGCGGACAAGGGATACATCACCATGCTGCAAATGCTGGTGCCCGCCGGACTGCGGGGACTCTTCCTCGCGGCCCTGTTCGGCGCCATCCAGTCCACGGTCAATTCCGTATTGAACTCCACCTCGACAATATTCACCCTCGACATCTACAAACGTCTCTTTCACAGAAACGCCCCTGAAAAA
>CAYWBT010000182.1:0-6785 GCA_964456585.1 uncultured bacterium | reverse complement strand
ACTTCAACTGTCCCCAGGTGGTTGTATGGAAAGGCGATGAGACTGATAAAGGAGGAATGAGATGCGTTCAAAACGTCCATCACAGAGACCCGCTGTCAGCATAACGAGAGCAGGCATCGGTCGGCCAATCGTTACGACAGCGATGGTATTCGCTGTTTTGCTCATGTCCCACACGGGATTGAACGGCGCGGAGGTATCACCGGGAACCGTGGTGCCGAAGGGTACCCTCATTCATGCTGACGACTATACGTTCGGCTACTATCCCGAGGGCTGGCGGCTCCCGGAGCTCAACGCACCCATAAAATTAGCTGTACAAACCAACCGTTATGGCATGTTATTCAACGCCAGCCAGGCGCGCATCGAAAAACTGGGCCCGATTGAACAACAGACCCGGCCCGCAGATGAAGCCCTGAGAGAAGGCAACGACTTGTTCGACCGTCTACCCGGAGCGGCCCTGACCTTTTCCGTACAATGGAACAATCGTTCCTATCCCGCGGCAATCGGTGCCGGCTCACCGGATCAGGTACGCCTCTATCATGTGGGAAAGTATCTTCAGCACTTCGACCTCCAGACAGTCCAGATAGGCGGCGGGCCGACCGGTGCGGGTCTCGCCGGAGTCAGCGCATGGATCGGGGGGTACTGCTGGAGCGACAGGCTCGCCTTCCAGATGCATCTCGCCCTGTATGAAAACCACCTCATGCCTGCCCAGAAACTGGATAACGTCCGGTGTGCCGCGGCGCTCACCATCCCGGACACCTACCCGATAGTCGAAGTGCTTGGCGCAGATGACCAGTGGCGGGAGATGAAACCGGGAGATGAGTCAGGCCGGGCGGTACTCATGAGGAATGCCGCGGGTTCGGGAGTGGCATTTGTCTGTGCTCCCCGTGAGAACCAGCGGATCATGTTCACCGAGGACAAACGGTTGGTCGTCGAATCGCCTGTCTTCTCCCTGCGGGAAGAGAAGGCGGTGACATTCCCTTGTATCGTGGTTCCATCCCGCGACATCCGACGGGATGCACGCGGTGAAGCTCACACCATGCAGCTGGCGATGGGTACCGCAGCGCTCGTTTCGGCGGAGGCTATAACACCCTATGCCGGCGCACTAGATGTGGTGTACGATCCGGCAAAAGGCTGGCACCAGATCATGCTCGGTGAAAATCCCGACAAATGGAAGATGGAACGGGTTCGCCTGAACCTGACCAATCCCGGCAACGAACCGTGCACTATCCGGCTGAACATGGCAAAAATCGGCGGTTCGTTCTCGATAACCGGTATGTCACCCGTTCTTCGTGATGCCGAGGGGTATCCGATCGGCCTTCCGGTTCAGATTTCCAAAAACTGGCATATCTCGCCAACCTGGTTCAGCGGCCTCGCTATGCTCGACCTCGAACCCGGGCAGAATCTTGAACTTGAATTCACCCTCGTGTACAGTCACTGGGGCGGAGTCCCACCGGTTTCCCACGCACAGCTCTGCCTTGTCGGGTATGCCAAAAACCAGCTTTGGGACGAGATGGCGATCGGCTCGTTCGGGGAGAGCATCTGCTACGATCCTGATGTGAACCTGGGACGCTCCATGGTTGACGATATGCGGCCGCTGATGGTCTGGGCCATGGGAAACAGGCCGAACACAAAATGGAACTGGACACACAATCTCGGCGGGTGCGACTTTTTGACCCTGTACATGAAGGGTGGTAAAGAAAGGAAATTACTCGACCGCACCGATACGACCCTGTTTTCCGAAGGAAGCCGTGACCGCATCTACCTCGTCCGTCAGAAGACGCTCTACGACAGCTACTGCCCAGTCATCAGCGATGTCAGGTACGCCGGGGAGACACCCGGGGGCGAAATCCAATCGCACATCAGGACACAGAGCTGGCGCTCGGATGACTATGTGCGGGCATTGTACACGATGAGATACGAGGTGAAAAAACCTCTGGAAAATTTTGATCGCCTGGCATTCTTTCAGCTTGGCGCGGACAACTATAACTGGTTGATATTCAGCGAAGTTGCGCGCGGCACAATCGACGGCCTTGTTGAAACATGGAAGTCACCACTGGGCGGGCTCACCTACAGCCGCCGTGGAGAGGAACTGCCGGGGAAATTCCCGTGGTTTGCCTTTTACGGGGTTAAGAAGGAGCCGAAAGAGGTGATCCGGGAGACTGATAAGGGCGCCATGGGAAACAAGGGCATGATCGTCCGACTGTGGAAGGCTCGGCTCGGCGGGAAAGCGTGCCCACTGCCCTGCTACTCGGTTTTCGGTTCCATGGATTATACGGCCAAAGGACTCAAGGGATACCCCGACGGTCTTCCCGGCGCATTGATTGAACTGTCGCCGCCGAAAGGAGTGACCCGCCTCGAACCGGGCGACTTCGTGGAAGCTCAGGTTGAGGTGCTGATTTTGCCCCAGAAGTCGGAGGATTACTATGGCCCCAATACCAACCTCATTGCCGCCTTGAATGCCCAGCCGGACAGCTGGAACCTGGTTCATCGGGAGGCTGTCGGCTCCGATCTTGCAGTCACCGCGTCGACGGGAACCGTTGAGCAGCGCTACCCGGTCCGGATTCGCGCAGCCGAGGGAAGGCGTGCCGAATTTACCATCACCGGCGGCGTCGGCTATACGCCGGTTATCATCAGCGGGGTCGCTGCCTACCGGCCGTTCACGCTCAGGAAAGTCGGGAAGGACGGAACCGCTGACATAATCGATGAATCATCGGAGCACGGCAACGACTGGTGGCAGACTGATTTCAATGCGGCTACCGGTGAATGGGAAATAACCTATACTCTGTCGCTGGACGCTGCGGGAGACAAACGCGTTCCCCATCGGTTCGTGTGGTCGCTCGATACGCAGGACGAATAAGTATATCCCGTACCCGGACATGTCGATTCTGACAGTCCTCATTCAGGCACAGAGGTCGCACCATGATATTTTCAACGTGAAAAGGGGGTGATTTACCCGTTGGGATCAGCCGTTTCCTATGAGCTCGAAACGCTCGATTGGACCTGTATCATTCTTTACTTCGTCGTGGTACTCGCCGTGGGGATGTATTTCATTCGCCGCGCCGGAAAGAGCATGGACGATTTCTTCCTTGCGGGACGATCGCTGCCCTGGTGGCTTGCGGGTACCTCGATGGTCGCCACCATGTTTGCCGCGGACACACCGCTTTTCCATACGGGCAACGTGCGGCGCTTCGGTCTCGATGCCGGCTGGCTTTTTTTCCTCCCCGGTTTCGGCGTTGTTCTCGCGTCCGTTCTGTTCGCCCGTCTCTGGCGGCGCACCCGGGTTCTGACCGAAATTGAGCTCTTCGAGCTGCGGTACAGCGGGAGGGCGGCATCAGTTTTCCGCGGTGTCAGCGCCCTTTATGGAGCCTTTTTTTCCGCTGCCATCACGCTGGGATGGGTGACCCTGGCGATGGGTGTGATCGTAGAATCGCTCTTGGGCATCGATCGTGCAGTCGGCATATGGGTCATGCTCGGCGTTGTCTTGATTTATTCGGTCGGCTCGGGTATCTGGGGAGTAGTCGCAACCGATTTCATCCAGTATATCGTCGCCACCTTCGGCGCCATGTATCTTGCTGTGGTAGCGGTTATCCGATGCGGCGGTTTCCGCGCAATGAACGACCAGATTCACGCCATCCAGGACTGGAGCGGTTCTGCCATGCGGGTGTTTCCCGATCCTTCGGCGTGGAACCCCCTCTATACGTGGTGGCTGATCATCGGGTGGCTGATAGTTTTCGGCGTTCGCGCCGCCGTAACCGGCGAGTATCTGGGCCAACGAATTTATGCCTGCCGGGATGAAAAAAACGCGTCATACTCGGTCCTCTGGTTCGGATTCTGCTACTATGTTTTGAACGGTTGGCCCTGGATTATCACCGGCATTGCTTCAATCGTCGTGCTCGGCCCCACCAACGAAATCGCAGGAATCACCGACTGGCAGGCGACCTATCCGCAGATGATTCTCAGACTCATGCCGCCGGGAATGCGCGGTATCATGGCAGCCGCGATGATTGCCGCATTCATGTCCACGGTCTCGACCCTGCTGAACTGGGGATCATCGTACGCGGTGAACGATTTTTACCGCAGGTTTTTTGTCAGGCAGGGCACCGATCGTCACTATGTCTGGGTTTCACGGCTATTTTCAGTCGGTCTGGCGCTGTTCGGCGGTTGGTTTGCACTCCAGTTCGAGAGCATTACCTCCATGCTGCTGAAGGTCAGCCTGTATCTGACCGGCGGCGTGCTCGTCTGGATTTCCCGCTGGATGTGGAGCCGCACCAACATATGGTCGGAAATTTCAGCGATGCTCGGCTCGGTGTTCATGGCGTTCTTTGTCGATCTCTTTCTCGGCAAACAGCTGGGAATCTGGCAATCGGATGACAGCTTTCTGTATTTCGGACAGCGCCTGCTGACCATACTCCTGGGAACCACGATCATCTGGCTGGTTGTCACCCTTCTGACCAGGCCGGTCAGCGATGAACGGCTCATTGCATTCTATCGAAAGGTTGCCGTGCCCGGCCCGGGATGGTCGCGCATCCGGGCACTGTGCCGCGGGGAGTGCAGGCCGGCGGATTCCCTCCTGCTGGTCACAGCAACATGGCTGGCAGGGATCGGTATGCTTTTCGGGGTGCTCTTTGCCATCGGATTCGGGATAACCTGCAACGGGAAACTGTCACTGGCGATGCTCGGTATTTCGCTTATTAGCGCCGGCATTTATTATAAGCTGTTTGGGAAATTAACGTACTTTGAAGAAACCAGCATTCAAGAACAGTAACCGGATCTGTCCGTCAAACAGCCGTTGCCCTGAAACGGGAATTCCGGTAAAAATTTGTGACAAATACTGAGACGAGGTATTTCAATACGATATGAAATATATATGAGGACACAACTGATGAGCTCTCACACCCGGATACACCTGATCCTGTGCGCGGTGTGTATTGTCTTGCTGTCAGCCGTCGGAGTATCCGCACAGAACGGCCAGACTCGGCATGACGACATCCTGGTTGGATTCCACTACGGCGACCTGTCAAATCATGAGGGGAGAAGGCAGCTGGACTACCCGCAAAATGTCTGGCCCTTCTTCAGGGATTACCTCGACTACATGGCTGATGAGGTAGCTGCCACTTCCTACGCCGACTTCTGGCGCTGGTGGTATATACTCGAGCGCTATAAAGGCGATGAAAAGGGGCTGGCCGAATTGGACGAGATCGTTGATGCCTGCCTCGCACGGGGTATCAAGGTCAAGATCGATCTGGCATGGTCGACGTGGTGGACGCAGGACCGGGATTGGGAAACGGGATTCCGTATGCCGGTCGGGCCGCAGGATATCGACGACTGGACACACCTGTGCGACCTGCTTGCCCGCCGCTTTCGGGGACGCATTGCCGTTTGGGACCTCCAGGGCGAAGCGAACGATCTCGAACACTACTGGCAGGGACGTACCCAGGAGCACGTGTACGAGATTTATAAACGCGGTTACCGTGTATTCAAGGGTATCGATCCGGGCGCATTCATCGGAATCAGCGGTGCCTCGCCTTCGGTGAGCCGTGAAAAATTGGACGAGTGGTACTGGAACAACCTGAAAAACTGCCGCGGATACTACGACAACATACCCATCAACTTCTTTGCCGATGTTGCCGATCCCTACAGCGGTGGTATAAACTACTACAATTCTGTCAGGGAAATGCTCGACCGGCTCGGCGAACAAGGTGTTGAAGTGGGAATGGGTGAAACGTCGGTCCAGTGGGCAGAGACAACCGAGGGTGCGGCAACCGATTCGCTGACTATCCCGAAACAGGCTGCCCGTGTCAACGAGATGTTCGGCCAGCTCTTCGACGTTGGCATGAACAAGTTCATCATGTGGTCGACCGAGTTTGCCCCCGGCGGCGGTCACTGGCCCTGGCGGTGGGGTCTCCGCAATTACGAAGACTGGTGGGGGATCTGGCCCGAAAGGTTCAAGATTCCGGGCACACAGATCGTTAACCGGTACGAGGGTTCCGATAGTACTGTCGTTGATTTGAGCCCGGAGTGGCCACGCCCTGCGGATCCCTATTATCCTGCATGGGAGGTGTTCTCTTTCTGGGCGCAGAGTACTCCGGCAGGCTCAGAGTCAATGAGGCTCCCGATGACGCTTGCCGGCACCGGCAGTGCTGTCCGACGGTCACTCGGAGCATTTCAGCGTGCAAACAATAAGGTTGTCGGGCTTGTGTATACGGACAGTGAAGCGCCGCTCGCCGTATCTTTTAACCTGTTTAAGACCGGATGGCCGGAGAAGACGCCCCTGCGCATCACGGCGGTGAACGAGTCGATCTCTTTTCGTACGGGCGAGCATGCGACGAACTGGACGAAGCAGTGGCAATCGGCGGTTTCGTCCGGCGAATTTAGGTTCGATCTGCCGCCTGCTGAGGGATTCACCACCATTATACTTCTTCCCGCGAAGACCGCTCCCAATGCCGAGCTTACCGGAACCGTTCTTCCCGACTCGGTGAAGGTGAATCAATCGCTGGAAGGGTACCTTGTGTTCCGCAACACCGGCGGGAAAAACTGGCTTCCGGCTAATACCAGCCTCGCGTTGTATCGCGATACCGAAAGGAACATGCAGAAAACGCTGACAAGCCCTCGCTGGAACCTCCCGCAAGAAGTTCCGCCCGGAGAAACAGCGGCGATCTTCATTCGACTCCCCCGAGAAACCACCGCGGGAACCATCTCGTTTCCCCTGCGCTTGTACGATGACCGCGACGGGTGGTTTGGCCCGGTTGTGCATGCCGCTTTCCGGGTGGTTGATACCGAACCGC
>CAYWBT010000181.1:0-6852 GCA_964456585.1 uncultured bacterium | reverse complement strand
TTCATCTTCAGGCGTGTTACGAATATCTCGGGTATCGGAAAGGCGATATGCCGGTGAGCGAAGCGGCGGCGGAAACAACACTCGCCCTGCCAATCTATCCCGAACTCACACCCGAAATGCAGGAGTATGTGGTCGATACCATTGCCGGATTCTACCGGAAAAAATGAGATGCTGAATATGAACGGCTAGTAGATGAACAAACTGTCGAGGAGGACACACCATGAACCGTGCTGTTTCGAGAAATCTGAACGTACTTTCCCGGGGTATCTGCCTCGCCGCATTCCTTGTGCTCATATTCGTTGGGGCGGTTCACGCAGAAGAGGGTGACCTGCTCAAGGTTGCTCCCGCCGGGAATGAAGCATTTTTCGGCGCGCGTATTCAGCGGACAATGTCCCTCCTTGCCACCAGCAACGAATCGCGTCGCAACCCGGTCAAGATACTCTTCTGGGGACAGTCCATTGTTGCGCAGAACTGGACAGAGATGGTGATAGAAGACCTGAAGAGCAGGTACCCGTACGCCGATATTACCTACGAAAACCGCGCAATCGGAGGATTTACCGCTCCCGCGCTCGTTCGGACTTCGGTGCACGATCTCTATCCGTTCTATCCCGACCTCGTGGTGTTTCACGTATACGGCGGCGAAGAAAGCCGTGAGTTGGAGAGGATCATCTCGAACATCAGACGGTACACGACCGCCGAGATACTCGTCTATACCCATCACATCGCCCAGTTCGCCGATCGCGATACCGATGAGTACAAAAAGCGTCACCAGAGCGACGACCGCTCCGCCGATCTCATGCGTTTCCTTGCTCAGGAGTATGGATGCGAGTTGGTCGATGTCCGCACGGAGTGGGCACGCTACCTCGATGACCACGGTCTCGAGCCGCGGGAACTTCTCAAAGACGGTATTCACCTGAAAGAGCAGGGCTGCCGTCTCATGGCGGTGCTGGTAGCCCGGCATTTCCGTTTCAATTCCCTATTTCCCTCCGACTGGACCGACATGGTGAGAACCTGCGAGGCAAAACGTGCCTTCGATGAGGGAGCACGCGACGAAATCGTCTTCACCGGAAAACCGTGGATACGGAGAGGAGCCTCGGCGGTCGGCGATTCTCCGGAGAGCGCCCTCAAACTGTCGTTCGAAGGCAACCGCATCGACATCATCACCGGACCTTCGGGGAAGGACAGTACCCTCGGAACCGCACGAGTCTTCATCGATGGAACCGTACCTTCACGCTTTCCCGAACTGTGCGAATTCACCCGGCCGTCCAAGGCGCACGGGTCCTGGATGCCCGCGATACGTCGTGTCGGACACCGTGAGCCTCTCCTCATCGAAGACTGGACCCTGCGGATCACCGACATATCGGATGATGCGAAGGACTTCTCGTTCGTCGTAACCGGTTCGGTGACCGGCGAGGACGGCTCCGGATCGAATGCGGACGTTTTTGTCTCGAATTCGGGGAGAGTGGTCATCGAACCCCGGGATTTCATGATAACCTGGACACAGAACTACTTCAAGAAAAAGTGCCCGGTCGGATTCGAAGTTTCCTGGAGCGTGCAGCCGCTTTTCCGTGATACCTATGAACCTTCGCGGATCAACAGTAATTCGGGAATTGAAATTGTCACCGTGGCGAAGTGCCTGAAGAACGGCCCGCACATTCTCGAAATTGTACCGAACGGCGACGGCGATATTCCGATCGAGGCAATCAGCGTGCACATGCCGCCGTTGAAGTGACAGTCTCACCCGCGAGAACGGAAAACAGGAATCGAGTACATGAAGGTCTGCCACATCACATCGGTTCACATACCGTTCGATACCCGCATCTTTTATAAGGAGTGCAGGAGTCTCGTCCGGGCCGGCTATGAGGTTCACCTGGTCGCCCGTCACGACGGCGACGAGGTCATCGACGGCATCATGATTCACGGCTTCCGGCCGCGGAAGGGCAAACTCATGCGGATGCTCTTTTCCACCCGCGATGTCTACCGTAAGGCGGTCGATATCGATGCAGACCTCTACCACTTCCACGATCCCGAACTCATGCCGTTCGGCCTCCTTTTGAAGCTCCGGGGGAAGCGGGTGATCTGCGATGTTCATGAAGATTACCCTGACTATATAGCCTACAAGAACACGATCCCGTGGATCCTGCGGAAACCTGCCGCCGTGATCACCGGATTGATCGAGCGCCTGTCCGCACGATTCTATGACGCGGTGGTTACTGTCACGCCGAAACTCTACAATCGCTTCAAGCGCTACAACGACCGCACCCTCGAGGTGCGCAACTTCCCTTTTCTCGATGAACTCGCGCCGGGCGGAAAAGCCTGGGAGGAACGCCAGGATGCGGTCATGTACGTCGGCTCACTAACCCTTGACCGCGGCATCGAGGAAATGATCCATGCCGCCGCCATCGCCCGCAGGAAACGAGGTGTGAAATTCATACTCGGCGGCGCCTTCCCCTCGCCCGCGGTGATGAAGCACCTCACCGGCATGCCCGAATTCCGCCACGTCGACTACCGTGGATTCATGTCGCGCGAGGAAATCGCGGCCGCGCTCGCCGATGTGAAAGCCGGCATCGTGTTCACCCACGCCAACACGAACCACATGAACGCCTACATGACCAAGCTCTTCGAGTACATGGCGGCGGGAATTCCCGCCATCGCGTCGGATTACCCGCTCTGGCGTAAGATCGTTGACGGCGCCGGGTGCGGCGTGCTTGTCGAGCCGGTGAATGTTGAAGCCCTCGCGGAGGCTATCATCGCTGTTCTCGAAAAACCGGAAGAGGCGCAGGAGATGGGACGTCGTGGCCGGAAAGCCATCGAGGAACAGTACAACTGGGAAAACGAGGAACAGGTACTGCTCGGGGTGTATGGCGAGGTGTTGGGGGAGATTCCAGGTACATGATACACCTCGGGGCTTTCGTAAAGTAAACGGCGTATGAAAAGCTTATCCGTGAAGGCGCACATGTTTGCTACAAAACTATCGCACCGTGAACGGGTGAGACTGGCATTGGCGTATCAAAACACTGTCCTTTGAAACGACCATGAACGTTCCTGTCGTATGATAGCAGTGTTTTACATCCCCCCAAACAGAATTGTAAAATGATACATCCGAGACATGCGGAGAAATGTGCATAATTTTTAAAAAACAAATTAAACAAGTATTTATACCAATAAAAAGGGGGTACCGCATGGTACCCCCTTTTGCATGTGTGGCGTCTATCCTGTTCAGATATTCGCAATCGCCGCGTCAAACTTCTCCTTGAACTTGGAAAGCGCCTCGCGGAGCACTTCCACGTTGCCGGGCGCCTTTTTCTCAGCAACGAGGGCGAGCGGTGCGCTCATGCCGAGCACCGGGAAGAATCCCCTGCTGGAGATAGCCTTGATGTGCTCGGGGCCGGTCTCAAAGTTCACCGCCCCGGTGGGCATGATGAGGCGGCCTTTGTGACGGTCGCGGACGTATGGTGCGAGGAGGTCGCTGATGCCTTTGGGACCGTGGGTGCGTGCCGGGAAAATCTTGATGGTATCCGGCTCGTTGCCGTCTTCACGTTCGATGAAGTAGTTCAGCTCGGTTGGGCTGAAGACTGCAGGTGCGCAAAACCGGTTGGCGGCGTGGGCGATCTTCACGAACTCAATGCCGGGGGCGTACCCGCCCATGACGTTTGCCGGTGCGACGATCATGTCGAATCCCATGTCGATCGCCATTTCGAGTTCCTTCGGGTTGATGATCGAGCCGACACCGAGCACGAAGGGATTGTCCGCGGGAGCCTCCGCGCGGCGTTTTGCCAGTTCCTGCATGCCTTCCTTGAGGAGATTGGGATCGATCCGGAAGGTGCATTCGCTCACATACCCGGCCTGGTAGACTTCCCACATGGTTTCAACGAAATGCTCGGGCGCCTGGATGTGGCTCTTGTTCATCACCACGACGACGCCGCTCTTCCTGAGTGCCATGTCGACTCGTTTGATATCATACGTATAATCAGCCATTTGTGTTTTCTCCATTCATTTAAATGATTCAGGATGCCGCATCGGTTCGACAGGATCGCAGTGCAGGACAAGCGTCAAGCCCCGGCATATTTCAAACGTTTGGAATCCTGTTTTGTCGTTCGTCTCACTACAGTTACCGGAGGGCGCTGACACCGCCGCCGGTTTTCGCACGTTTGATTTCTTTTTCAATCATCGCGAGAGTCGCCATGGTGGTGTCGCCCGGGAATTCCTGAACAATCGCTCCGTGTGCCGCGCCGTAATCGACCGCTTCCTCGGTGGACTTGCCCATCATGAGCGATGCGGCAACACCGTTACAGAACGAGTCACCGCCGCCGGTACGGTCGGCGATCTCGACCCGCTCACGAATGACTGCCTGGAAAACGGTATCTTCGGCGACATCGTACAGAACGGCGCCCCAGTTGATGAGATCGGCGGAGAGTGCGCTTCTGAGCTGGGTGCCGATGATCTTGAGGTTGGGATAGTCTTTTGCTACCTTTCGCAGCGTATCGGCGTAGGCTGCCATGAAAGCTTCCATGGGTTCGTCCTTGCCGACTTTCCTGGTCTCATAGCCGAGAGCATCGAAGAAATCGCCCTGGTTGCCGACGAGGAATTCAGTTTCCGACACGATCCTGCGGTTGATCCCGCGTGCTTTTTCCTTGTCCGGCTCGACCTTGGAGCGATAGTTCAGGTCAAACGAACGGAAGGTACCGTGCTTACCGGCGCTCTTCATCGCTTCGAGGGCGAAATCGGCGGTTTTCGGTCCGATGAGCGTAAAGATACCACCGGTATTGAACCAGCGGACACCCTGTGAAAACAGCGCATCCCAGTCGAAGTCGCCGGGTTTAAGCGCTGTTGCGGCCGCATGGGAACGGTAGTATTCGGTGACTGAGGGAAGGATGCCCTTGCCCCGCCAGGTAAAATTGATGCCATTGTGCAGCGTTCCCTTGCCGTCGGTCGAGAATTCACCTTTGCCACTCGTGTTGAACCAGATGATGTTCGAGGTGTCAACACCTGCTTCCTTGAGCTGGTTCTCGATGTTGCGGCCGATACCATCATCGACAAGGGCGGTCACCACGGCACCGCGCGCCTTGAACGCATAGGCGAGACCTTCAGCCACATTTGTTTCTCCGCCGCCGTGCCAAATGCGGGCAGAACGAGCCCGGGCAGTCGGAACATCGCCGGGATCAATTCTCATCATCACTTCACCGAGCGAAACAACATCGTACTTGCATTGTTCGGCCGGTTTGAATGAAAAGGTTGTTGCCATTGTGATTCCTCCATGGATAAAATAGTGGGAAATTGTATTATCGTAAAGGCACGAACTTCTCATGAGGATTTTCAAGATACTATATTACGGGTAAAAAATCAAAAGATAAAACATGACAGAGCACTACTTCCATCTTAACCGTTTCTCCTAAGAAGATGAGGTGCTTTATAGAACGGGCTGAACATGGTTCCAGAGACGATCCTCATCGGCGCAGTGCATAAGGAGATGAAAAATTATTTTGATAGTACTATGTTGAAATAGTAGCTTGTTGCGTAAATACTGTATCGTGTAAACTGGGTGGTGGGAAATAATAATGGGCTCCATCTTGGAAGCGGAAAATGACGCGTGTACCGCTTCAGGTACCTCTCTTAAAAATATTCCTGAATCGCGAAATCCCGACCGGTAAAAAGGTATTGTTTTAGCAATGAATCAGTGGACAAAAGCCAATTATTGTATTATAATTCTTAAAAATAAAAAACTTTGTGTGATGTTTCGGGCACAGTTGAAAAGTTTTCGTTGTGATCGATGAGAACGGAACCTGTAGGTGGCCGGATTATTCCGGTCTGTGCGATCTGTCTTTTTGAAGGTGTGCTATTTATCCTGTCGTGGGATTGGTTTTAAATGGTATAGTCAGCAGTCGTAATCGTGCTGAAATATTCGTAAACGAAGTACATGAGTATGTTCGAGTACGATCATGTCTGGAGGTGTACATGTTATTTTCCGGATTGATCGATGTTTTCGGGCGTATGCAATCAAAGCGTTTCGTTGGTGTAATTTACCAAGCAATACGAAGTGAAAAAATCTATCATCAAGATGCACCCGGTTTCGTGTTCCTCCTTTACCCTGACTTGGAATGTTGTTTATTAATTACAGAAATTCCTATGGTATAGTAAACAGCTTTGTGTATAAAATACTATTAAAGCAATAGTGCATAAGGAGGATTCATCAATGGAAAAGATCAAGATCGCAGTTTGTGGCGTTGGAAACTGCGCGAGCTCTCTCATCCAGGGCATTTACTACTATGAGGACAAGGATGAAAAAGATGCCATTGGTCTCATGCATTGGACTATCGGGAATTATAAACCCTCTGACATCGAAGTTGTCGCTGCATTCGATATTGACAAACGGAAAGTGTCGCACGATGTGGCCGACGCCATCTTTGCCCTGCCGAACTGCACGACAGTATTTTGTCAACAGGTACCGAAAACGGGCACCATCGTACAAATGGGTCGGATTCTGGACGGTTTCTCCGACCACATGCGAGAGTACCATGACAAGTATACCTTTGTTTTAGCAGATGAGCCCGAGCCTTCAAAAGACGATGTGGTGAGGACTCTCCGCGAATCCGGGGCTGAAATTCTGCTGAATTACCTGCCGGTTGGTTCTGAGAAAGCCGTCCGATTTTACGCTGAGTGTGCCCTCGAGGCCGGTGTCGCCTTGGTCAATAATATGCCGGTTTTCATCGCGAGCGATCCCGCCTGGGCGAAGCGTTTCGAGGAGAAGAACCTGCCGCTTATGGGTGACGATATCAAGGCACAGCTCGGCGCGACCATCACCCACCGTATGCTGACCGATCTGTTCAGGAAGCGCGGAGTCAAGCTGGAGCG
>CAYWBT010000180.1:0-6927 GCA_964456585.1 uncultured bacterium | reverse complement strand
TCATACGC
The DNA here is from genome assembly GCA_964456585.1 of uncultured bacterium. GTDB lineage: Bacteria > Latescibacterota > Latescibacteria > Latescibacterales > Latescibacteraceae > Latescibacter. The sequence goes on along the minus strand of CAYWBT010000180.1, from coordinate 6,919 downwards.
TTCATACGCATTTCTATATGAAATAAAAGCATTATTGTAATCTCCCGACACTTCGAAAATAATCCCCATTAAATTCAGCGCGAACGCATCGGATTTATAGCGGTTTTTATGCTTACTGTATTTATCATTCAGCTGATTAAGTTTAATATTTATTCTTCTGCATTCAACCTGTGCCTCTTCTAATTTATTCAGCCGGAGGTGGTTCAGGGCTTTGTAATAATGAATAAGTACTCGTTCAAAATCCTCGCCCTTATAGGGTAGTGCTTCAGGATTATAGAGGAAGCTGAAAGCCTCTGCAGCATAATTTTTTTGTAGATCTTCCGTAAAAATATAAGCGTCTTCAAAGAAATTGTTGCTCTCTTCATATTTTTCAAGTATATGTAATACAACGCCTTTTTGTAAAAAATAGAGCAGTCTGTTTTTATCCTTTGCCGCTCGTTTATTCTTTTTCAGTTCTTTTTCAGCTTCTTCAATTTTCCCTTGAATAAACAGTTCCTGAAATTTAATGTTTCTCTGATAGTATGTTGCGCAGCCAGCCGTGATCAGAACCAAGAAAAGAATCGTTCCGATCATTTTTGTTTTAAAGATCATAGGAGAATTTCACTTGCTAAATTTCTGTAAAAAAAGTGCCCTCTCTCGGATTAAAGGACGATACCAATTAATCCGTGGCGGCAAAGATCATGTAAATCATCTTCATGTAATGACTTTTGATGACATATTCCGTGGCAGTGGTTTTTTACTAACAGCGTATAATAATTCCACCTTAATTTTTGATATATTTTCTTATTTTTTTTGTTCCGATCCAGACCTTTTCATTGGTCTCAAGGTGGCTTAAATCCAGATCAACTTGATAGTACACCACTTTTCTGTTGTTGTAGGTATCAACTATCGAGTTAATAACACCCTGTAAGATAAAATCGGCGCCTTTTTCCTGCCCCCATTTTTTTGTTGTTTCTTTTGATGCAAATTCCTGCTGGTCAGCCCGTTCATCGCGCAGGCTTTCTCGCGCATCCCCTGCCTGGACAATACGGATTTTACCCGAATTCAGATACTCTCTTTCAATATTTCTAATAAAGGTATCCGTGTTAATCAATTCATGTGTCTTGTTAACCACCAACCCCACAATGATTGTTGGTTTCTGTCCTTTTGAATCGGTAAAGCTTGCTAACCATGGACGAGACAAACCATCTTTCACCATTTCTTCCGCAACTAATCTCGCGTCTGTATCATTCCATCTGCCGCTCAGATCGAGTTGGGTATTTTCATCAATTCTTAGAACCTGACGACTGCAACTCAAAAGAAACGGAAAAACTAAGACAAAAAGGACCATGTATCTTCTCATTTTTCATTCCTCCTTTACTCGCTGTGTTGTTTGAAAAATGAAACCATTGGGCACTTTAAATACCAGATGTGTGTTGACAAAAAACAGCATTCTTCTACTATATAACAACACTAAAAGTAAATCTTTTTTATTCATAATATTAAGAAGTTAAGCAAATAGAGCATGGACACCTTTTTCTTGTTGATTTCATTACCATCTCTATTCCCCATGGTCTCTTACTTATTTCACCACACCTCCGCACTCCTTCTTCACCAATTCCCGTATTCCCGCGCAGTCGACCTGCTCCGCGCCCGGGTAGGAATAGGGGAGCAGCCGCCAGTCCTCGGTGTACGACGCCTGCCCGCCCGGCGGGATAGCCTCGCGGGGCCCCAGTGGTTCGAGTTCGCACATTTGGGCACGGTAGTACCAGATCACCACGGTGTTTGCGGCCATGTCGCTGTAGACTCGCTCGGGATACATGGGGAAGGTCTTGACAAAGAGGAGGTCGCTCCGGGTTATGTAAGCGAACCACCCGTCGTACGGATCGAGCGAGATCTGCGGCTCCGGCGGCGTGCCGGTAACAACCAGAAAACCGTCCCGCACCGCGATGTTCGGATGGGGATCGGGATCGTAGTTCATGACCGGCCCCGGGCCGTAGGTGAGGTACTTCGCGGGGTATCGGCTCCCGGGATTGACCGGCGAGACGAAGATGCCGTTCCCCTCGGCAAACGTCCTGCTCCAGTGGTAGTAATAGTTGACCGCATCGCTGACATTTTCGATGGTCTGGGTGCAGGCGAGGTGCGAGGAGTCGGGATCGAGGAGAAAATCACGGATGAGTCGGACACCGGTCGCCGGGTCTTCCACACTGGTCAGCCGCGCGCTCCTCGGCCCGGTAATTTCGGCCCGCCATCTGCCGAGCCAGAGGTCAGGATGGCGCGGGAGTGTCATCTCCGGCCCGATATCGAACCGTCCGCCGCAGGGATCGATCTCCGGTTTCCCCGGCGCATAAACCCAGCCGTCCTGCTCGGGATCGATGTAGATCGCATTCTGTCCGTTCAGCGCGTATTCCAGCACCCTACCGCCACAGTTGGGTTCGAGCACCACGGTTGTCGATGCGTTGAAGAGCCGGATACAGTTCGTATACCCGTGATAGTCCATCCACGAGGTTCCTTCCGGCGTTGTTTCGGAAAAAGCATGACTGCAGAGAAAAACCACCAGCCCGGATGTCATCAGCATCCAGGCATACCTGTCGATCATCGACATCAATCCTTTCTTGTCCGGCATGATTCGTACACCGGCCGGACATTCCCTCTCACACTCGTGAGCAGTACGCACCTGTTGTTTTACTGCCGGCATCAGGGCTTGGTTTTGAGCTCGTTTCTCCAGAAGTCGGCGTGATAGGTGGGGCCGTCCTTGTTCCACACCTTGGTAACGAGGTCGAGATCGCCGTCACCGTCAACATCACCCACATTCGTGTCATGCCAGCCGGGATTGTCTACCTGGATAATGACGATGGTGAACGCCGGTACCGCGGCACCGTTGTTCTCCCAGAATATCCCGCGTTCCTTCAGCCCCACCGGTTTCATGGGGAGATTCCCGTCCTTGACCATATAGGTGTCGGGGTCTTCCTGCTCGCCGGTGAAAATATCCAGATCGCCATCCTGGTCAAAATCGGCGACACAGAGCGAATGGAACGAACCGGTTCCCGGAACCTCGCCGGGCTCATTCGGCGGATCGGCCAGTTGCCGAAGGGTCCATGACGCGCCTTTACTATTGTTCTGTACCCAGTAGGCATGCGAAAAGCCGGTATCGCAGTCGCTGTACACGATATCCTGCCAGCCGTCGTTGTTGATATCGGCGACCCATGACCGTGCGCTCGTTCCGTACGAACCGTTGGCAACTGCCTTGTGCGGCCATTCATGGCGTTTCCAATCGCCGTACCCGTCACCGGGATTTTCAAACCAGTAGGCCGGTATGACGACATCGTTGTCGCCATCCCCGTCGAGGTCGCCGACGCCATGGGGTGCCGTGCCGCCGTGGTTTTCTTCACCGCTCCCGATTTCGGTGCCGCGCATATTGGCAGAGGTGTCAAACCACTGCAGAAGTTTACCGTCATACGTGATGACATCAAGGTTGCCGTCACCGTTAAGGTCGCCCGAGAGAATATCGTGCCCGGTTCCGGCATACTCGTTTCGTTTCCAGGGCGTATCGGGCTTCGTCTTCAGGTTTCCGGGATTTTTGAACCAGAGATCGGGATAGACGAGATCCATCAAACCGTCAAGATCGCAGTCGACTGCGGTGGCGCCGAGCTTGCTGCCGATGTTTCCTGCGGCAACGGTGTGCTGTATCCAGGTGGCGTCATCGACCCGCTGATACCAGTATACGGCATCCATTTCGCGCCGGGATACGCTGGTATCCAGATCGCCGTCACCATCGAAATCAGCAAGGGGCGTACCACCGGTACCCCATCCGGTAGCGGGAAGTGAGTCGGCAATTGAAAAGTGCGTCCACTTCGTGAGATCGGCATTGCCGGCACGGGGGCAGGGCATGAGAAAACATACCGTTAGAAGGGAAATCAACGCTGAAGACAGCATGTTCGCGCCGATGTAAAACAACGATCTGGTTAACATTGATCATTCCTCCTTAGTTTATAAATTCGCTTCTCTAAATCGGTGTCTCAGGAAAGATGATACCAGTATCATACGTTGGATTACACATCCTGTCAAGCCGGAAAGAGCAGTTCCTACCCGACACATTCCATCATGACCTGGAGCTTTCACCGGTTCCCGGTCAAATATATTCACCGTGTAAGATGCGACGCGCTGTCCTTGATTTCCAACGGTGTTGCGCTCATTTCACACCGACCGGCATGATGTAGAGGGGTGCTGTCTTGTCTTTCATGCCAATCACATCATTCACCGCATCGTCCCTGAAGGCACCCACCACCACCGTACCGAGATCGAGTGATACCGCCTGCAGGAAGACATTCTGGGCCGCATGACCAGCCTCTATGTGTGCATAGCGCTCACCGCGTGCGCCATACTTGCCGGTGACACGCTCATAAACTGCGGAAAACACTAGAGCAATTGCCCCGCTTTCCACACATGACTGCCCGAGAGCTGCCGAACTGAGCTCACGCCGATGGTCTCCAGCACGCACCAGTCGGAGTCGATGTCCGCGTGGTTCGTAGGCATACACTCCCGGCGGAAGGCCGGTGACCTTCCCGGCGACAACATAGACATCCAGCGGATAGAGTGCCCCTGCCGAAGGGGCTGTGCGGTATCCCCGGGCATCGGTGATACCCTGCGCTGCCCAGAGAAGTTGTGAAAGAGCTTCAAGCGTGAGCGGTTCGTTTCGAAAAGAGCGAACCGACCTTCTCTCGTTCAGCGCCTGTTCAACCGTGACCTTCCCGGCAAGATGTGGTGCGGGCAGGGAATATGTTTCTTCCATGGCTTCACCTGTCGATTCTTTACTGGAAACTATCGTGAACATCATCGAATACACGAGTATCGCCGCTATACCGACGACAGCGGGATGGTATTGGTATCGTTTTTTCATTCCAATCTCCCCCTAACAGGTTTCCTCCACACGAGCTGTTGCCATCGGGAGAACAGATACCCTTCGCACACTCCGGTATTTTTACGCATCGCTGGTCACGCCTTGAAGATTTTTCCCCTGCCCTGTTTCACGTGTTTCGTTGCGTTGCGCGTATCGAGGACGAGTTGTGCGTTCGCCACAAGCTCTTCGTAGTCGATCGTGGTGTGATCGGTTGCGATGAGGATTGCATCGTACCGTCCGATGGTTTCCGGGGTAAGGTCCACGCTCTCCATGCCAGCCAGGTTTGGATACTGACGGGTTTTTTGCATACGGGGAATGTTGGGATCGTGGTAGTCGGGGCGCGCACCCTTCGAGATGAGGAGTTCCAGCAGTTTCAAAGCGGGACTCTCCCTCATATCGTCCACATCCTTTTTATAGGCGAGACCGATGACAAGCACGGAGGAATTTTTCAGGGCTTTTCCCTGGTCGTTCAGCACATTCATCAATTCCTGGATCACGTACAGGGGCATGGATGTGTTGACCTCCCCGGCAATTTCGATGAACCGGGTCTGGGAGTCGTACTCGTGCGCTTTCCAGGTGAGGTAGAACGGATCGATGGGAATGCAGTGGCCGCCGAGGCCGGGGCCGGGGTAGAAGGGCATGAATCCGAACGGCTTGGTTTTCGCGGCGTCGATGACCTCCCAGACGTCGATACCCATCCGGGTGAAAATGATCTTCAGTTCGTTCACCATTGCGATGTTGACACTGCGGAAGATATTCTCGGTGAGCTTCACCGCTTCGGCCACCCGGGTCGAGGAGACCGGAACGACTTCCGTTACCAGGTTTTGATACAGGTAGACGGCAATATCGCGTGAGTCCGGATCGTAGCCGCCGACGACTTTCGGTATCCTGCTGGTGGAGTATTCCTGGTTGCCGGGGTCTTCACGTTCGGGCGAGTAGGCGAGGTAGATATCGCTCCCGCATGCAAGCCCGCTCTTTTCCAGAATCGGCAGCATGACTTCATCCGTCGTCCCCGGATAGGTCGTGGATTCGAGAACGAAGAGTTGTCCCCGCCTGATGTGCGGGTAGATCGTTTCGAGCGTCGAGGTGACGAATGACAGGTCGGGCTCACGATGAGTGGTGAGCGGAGTCGGAACGCAGATCAGGAGGGCATCTGCCTCGTTGATCCGCGAGAAATCGGTGGTTGCCTCGAATCGTCCCGTTTCGTTCATTTCCCTGATGACGTCGTCCGGAATGTGCTTTACATAGGTCTTCCCGGCATGCAGCAGTTCAACCTTCTTTCGGTCGATGTCGAAACCCATCGTGGGAAAACCCTTCGCAATGGCTTCCCGCACGAGGGGCAGCCCAACGTATCCCAGGCCGATGACACCGACGCAGAAAGTGCGTCGATCAATTTTTTCACTGATTTCCCGATTCATATACATCTTCCTTTTTCACATTGTGCGGCATAGGAGGTAACACCAACCGTTGTGGTGTGCGAACCGGCTGTGCCCCGTATCCTGCCGCCGCGAGTACTGGCACCGTCTTCACAAGAAAATAATATAGGTAAATACGCATCCGATTAATACATAATTTTTTAACGATACACTTTCTTTTCAACAACGTTCGGACACGGCATACATGAATCCGCATTCCCAATAATAAACGTAAAAAATACCTGCCAAATATCACATAACATGTTATAATACAACAAGTAACAATCGCTTATGGCTGATAAATATTTGTTGCATGGGGGGTGAAAGCATAAAGATGGGCTTTGATGGAAGAATAATGCTTGAATTTCATGGTGTAAAGGTAACATCTGATGGTGGTCTTCTTGCCTATCGTGACCTCGATAATGCCCTTGGATTATTCGACTCCGTCTCTGCGGTTTTTTTCCGATAAACGCACGGGACGTAGTATCCAACATGCCATACCTACCCTAGAAAACAAAACACTGGACGCTTCGCAGTCTGCTCGTAAAGCCCATCAATAGTGAAGCATAGGTCTCGTCGACCAGACGGAAAGGTTGTCAGGCACAGCAGATATATCACGTATCAG
>CAYWBT010000179.1:0-6944 GCA_964456585.1 uncultured bacterium | reverse complement strand
GCCGGTCGAGCAGACTGAAACCCGTGAGACGGCAGCGAGTTGGTTTGCGATCGGCTGGCTGGCACCGAGCATGCATGACCGGGAATACTATTCGATGGAACTTCTCGATGCCATAACCGGAGGATCGATGAATTCCCGGCTGTTCATAGCGATACGAGAAAAACGCGGGCTTGCCTACCAGGTCTCCTCATTCTACGATGCACGGTATGATACGGGATTATATGTCGCCTATATCGGTACAAAACCTGAGTCGTACCAGGAGGCAAAATCGGTTCTCTTGGACGAGGTATATCAGATGGCGGATGAAGCCCCGACCGACGAAGAGATCAGACTAGCAAAGAATTACCTCAAGGGAATGCATATTATGAGCCAGGAGTCGAATGCCGGACAGGCTTCGATTTACGGGTATTATGAGATACTGGGAATCGGATATGAGAGAGTCAACCGTTATAACGCTCAGATTGAAGCGGTCGGCGCTTCCGATATTCTCCGCGTTGGCGGGAAGTACCTGAAAGAAAACTATGCACTCGGCGGTGTCCTCGCGGAATAGCCGGTGACAAGGAGCGGCTGTATACCGCGGTGCGCGTTATGAAACATACCTGGTAGACATGAATTCACGCGACCGGTTCGACAGGTATGGCATCAGACTAAAGAGGGGATAAACAGGATGAAACGTCTGAAAGTCGGTGTCTTGGCCTCGGGCGGCGGCTCGAACCTGCAGAGCATCATCGACAGATCCCTTGATGGTTCCATTGCTGCGGATGTCGTTCTGGTGATTTCAAACAATTCAGGGGCGAAGGCGCTCGACCGGGCGAGGAATCACGGTATCGATGCTTTGCATGTGAGCGCAGTGACTGAGAAATCGGACGATGCGGCTGACCGGCGGATAACCGAGGAAATGAAAGCCCACGGTGTCGATATTGTCGCCCTCGCGGGATACATGAAAAAAATAGGCCCGCATCTTCTCGATACGTACCGGAAAAGGATAATTAACATTCATCCGGCCCTTCTCCCAAAATTCGGAGGTGCGGGAATGTATGGTATGAAAGTCCACCGTGCGGTTATCGCTTCGGGGGAAAAGGAGAGCGGCCCCACGGTTCACTATGTCGATGAACAGTACGATCATGGTTCAAATATTGCGCAGATAAAAGTACCGGTATATCCGGACGATACTCCGGAAGTTTTGCAGAAAAGGGTTCTTGCCAAAGAACATGAGATTTTCCCCAAGGTAATTCAAAAGCTTGCGGAAGAATGGGAGTCTACATGGAAAGAACATGGGCAAAATTAACAGATGAAATTATCGATCGGGCATTGGAAGAGGATCTGGGGAAGGAAGATATTACTACGAAAGCCATTGTCCCTAAACGACTGGTAACGATCGCTTTTCTCTTTTCGAAGACGCCGGGGATTCTGTCCGGTATTGATGTTGCTACAAAAGTATTCAAAAAGGTTGATCCAAAGCTGAACTTCATAGCGCTGTGCCGGGATGGTTCGCCAATACAACAAGGCCAGAAAATCGCAGAAATCAGCGGTTCTGCCGCATCGGTTCTTAAGGCGGAACGAACTGCCCTGAATTTTTTGGGACGGATGACGGGAATCGCTACGAAAACGGCAGAATACGTCAAGCGTATCGAGGGCTGTCATGCAAAAATACTCGATACCCGTAAAACCATACCAACCATGCGTCACCTTGATAAATATTCGGTTCGTGTCGGCGGTGGATCAAATCATCGGTTCGGTCTGTTCGACATGGTACTGATCAAGGACAACCATATCGCCATAGCCGGTGGGATCAGAATTGCAGTTGAAAATGTACTCGCATCCATGAAAAAAAGTGAAAAGATAAAGATAGAGGTGGAATGTAATTCGTATGACGAAGTCCTGGAGGCGATCTACACACCTGTCGATATCATCATGCTCGACAACATGGACATCGGGGAAATCCAGAATTCCATCAAAGCAATTCGTGAAGCCTCCGCGCAAAATGATCGGGCGATCCGAATCGAGGTATCCGGTAATATCAACCTGAACAACGTGCGTGAGATTGCCGAAACCGATGTGGACTACATATCGGTTGGTGCATTAACCCATTCGGTGGTGAATCACGATTTTTCTCTTCTTTTTAATGAACAGTGACAGGTATACTATGACCGGTCATGAACAACATACATGGTTTCGGGAAAAGGGTGTATGGATTGATGGGAAAGAGATTGCCTGGTATGACATGGAAGAAACAACCTCGACGATGGATTCTGCAGATCGCATGTGTGAGGACGAGTACCGTCCCTGGACGGTAATCAGTGCCGAAACCCAGATTTCGGGAAGGGGAACAAAAGGGAGAACCTGGTACTCTCCCCGGGGAAAGGGTTTCTGGATATCGATTATCCTGCCTTTCCCTGAGCGCGCGGAATACATGGAAGATATATCGATTCTTGCTGCGCAGGCTCTCATCGAAAGCCTGGAAGATCTCACCGGGCTTCGATGTACTATGAAACATCCTAACGATGTGCTCTTTAACGGTCGAAAAATTGCCGGTATACTCTGTGAATCCCGGACAAGCGGGGAGACGGTGAACTCGGTAATTCTGGGGATGGGAATAAATTTTCTGCAGGCCTGTGAAGATTTTGAACAAGCTGGCCTGAATGAAGCCACATCGCTCTTTATTGAAACGGGTAGGATACCTGAACGGGATGCGTTACTGCGGTCTTTCCTCGGGTATTTCAAACCACGGTATGAGAAATCGGTTCTGAAAGCGCATACCGTTCAACCGTGATAGTAACGTAGATCACTACATGAGAACAGCACTCTTTGACAGCGGCAGCTCACGGCTTCATGTGGCTTGGTGGAATGATGGGTCACTCACCGGGGCGGCCGCGGCGCTGTATCCGGATACGCCCGGACAATTGCAGCGGATTATCGCTGACTTGCTGGGGAGCGGCGATCCGGAATTAATTGCTGCCTGCTCGGTTTCTTCGACCTGGCGGGAGCCGCTGTTCGCCATACTCCGGGAGCATGCACCCGGAAAGTTCGTTGTTGCGCGGAATGCCGCCGATCTCGGTGTTTCTGTCGTGTACGATGATCCCGGGACGTACGGAATAGACCGTGCCCTTGCAGCGTACGGCGCCCATCAGATGTTGCATGATGCCTGTGTTGTGGTCGATGCCGGAACCGCACTCACCATAGACGCTGTCGGTTCCGACGGTACCGTTTTGGGAGGATATATTTTCCCGGGATTGGACATGCTCGCCGGGGCGCTTTCTTCGCGGACAGATCTACCGGAGATCATAGTACATGATTCCGGGGAGAAACTCGGGCATAGCACCGTGTCGTGTATCGCAAACGGGGTAACCGGGGGATTTTCTGCTGTGGTGAATCGGCTGGTATCACTTGCGCGCGAGGTGGTGGGAAGCGGCAGCATGGTTGTGGTTACCGGCGGAAGTGCCGATATGGTGCGTCAATTCCTGCACATTCCTGTCGAGTACCGGCCTCACCTCGTTCTGGAAGGATTGGGCATGATCTCTCACCGGTTACCTGCGTACGAGTGAAGGAATACCAGACTGGAGCTGTTTTTACCACGTACTCACAGGCGGAGATGCCGGGGAGGTTGAAATGTCGGACACCATACGGATCAACGGTTTGAAGTTTGCTGCGATGCATGGTGTCAGGCCGGAAGAGAAAAAACTGATACAGCCGTTCGAGGTTGATGTTGAAATAAAATGCAACCTGTCATCTGCAGCGAAAACCGATCGCATCAACGAAACGGTTGATTACTCGCACATCGTGGCGCTGGTTCAGGAGGTGATGAACGGTGAACAGTGCAACCTCCTCGAAAGATTGGCGGGTGTGATCCTTGAGAATATCAGTACTATTGTACACGAGGGCGAATTGATCGTACGCGTGCGGAAACCGAAAGCACCTCTCAGTGTTCCCTTTGAAACGGTTGAGGTTGAACTTCGACGGACGATAAGCACATAACCGCGTATCTCGGGCTAGGATCGAATCTGGGTGACCGTTTTGACAATTTATTCCGGGCGATCGGCCGGCTCGATGCACAAACCGACATAACGGTGAACGTCATCTCTCCCGTCTACGAGACCCTGCCGGTTGGAGGACCTGACCAGCCTGTTTTTTTCAATGCGGCCGTCGAGGTTGAGACGGCGCTCGATCCATTGTCTCTCCTCAGAATGTGTTGTGCGATCGAAACAGACATGGGACGCGAGCGGAACGTACGGTGGGGTCCCCGGACGATCGACATTGATATTTTGCTGTATGACCGGCAAATTCTCGCGGGAGAGGAACTCACGATTCCGCATCCGCTCATGCAGGTGAGAGCGTTTGTCATGCATCCTCTGGCTGATATCGCACCTGACATAGTGCACCCGGTTATCGGGAAAACTGCCGCCGAAATACGGGACGGCATCGGTTCGGAAGGTACCAGGAGACGTGATGATTTAAATCTATCCGGATGAACGGGAAGGAATTGAGGCAGTCGGGGAGACATGGAAAAGAAACCTCTACAGGAACCAACGATAACATGTCCCTATGATTATATAATCATTGAAGGTGTCATTGGCGTTGGTAAGACAAGCTTGTGTCGTTTGCTGGCAGAACGGTATGGGGGGCGTTGTATCCTCGAGGATTTTGAATCGAATCCGTTCATTCGCGACTTTTACAATGCGCACCGTGAATACGCATTCAAAACACAGCTTTACTATCTCATTTCACGATTCAAGCAACACCTCGAGATGCCACAGATGGACCTGTTCAACTCGCCGCTTATTGTCGATTACATGTTCCAGAAAGACAGGATATTCGCCTCGGTGAATTTGGACGATGATGAGTTTGAGCTCTATGAAACGGTCTGGGACGTTTTGGAGCCAAGGATAGACCGGCCCAATCTCGTCGTCTACCTCCAGGCGTCAACTGAACACCTCATGAAACGTATCCGTAAGCGTAGCAGGGATTATGAAAAAAACATCTCGACTGAATATCTCGATGCTTTGAATGCCAGCTACGACGAATTCTTTTTCCACTATGACACCGCGCCGGTTTTAATCGTCAACACCGATGAAATCGATTTTATCGATAGCGATGAGCACCTGAATGATCTTGCCGAGAAAATCGCCGGCCCCCACAGTGGAATAACATTTTATAACCCGAGAGGCCTGCCATGAGTGAGAAGGCGCTGAATGTGAAGGATTTCCGTCGTATGAAGAGTGAGGGCATCCCCATTACCGCCCTGACCGCATACGATGCGTTGTTTGCCACGTTCCTGGATGAGGCGGGCATTGACCTTATCCTGGTGGGCGATTCACTCGGGAACGTATTCCAGGGACGTGAAACGACCCTGCCGGTTACGCTCGAGGAGATGATCTATCACGGGGAAATCGTGGCTCGTGTCGTCGCGCGCGCCTTTGTCCTGGTTGATATGCCCTTTATGAGCTACCAGGCGAGCGAAGAGGAAGCGGTAAAGAATGCGGGACAAATAATGAAAAAAACCTGTGCTGATGGCGTAAAATTGGAAGGGGGCGTCACAATGCTGAACACGATCAGGCGAATCGTGAATGTCGGCATCCCCGTGCTCGGTCACATCGGGCTCACCCCTCAGTCGGTGAACGTGTTCGGCGGGTATGGTGTCCAGGGCAGAAACAACCGCACACGAATTATCGACGATGCCCGTGCGGTTGAGGAAGCCGGTGCCTTCGCGGTGGTCATGGAGAAAATTCCCCGCGATCTCGCCCGTGAGATAACCGGGATGCTAGCCATTCCCACGATCGGCATAGGGGCTGGACCACACTGTGACGGGCAGATACTCGTGACACAGGATATGCTTGGTCTCACCCGCGCGTTTCATCCGAAGTTTGTACGGGCGTACGCCGATCTTGCAGATACGGTCATCCAGGGACTTGCCGGGTATAGTGAGGATGTAAAAAACCGCCGGTTTCCTTCCGAAAATGAAAGTTACGAATAATTCCCTTCTGCTGATATTATTCACTCCGGACAGGTAACATCGACTGAAAAAACTATACTGAGAGGATACAAAATGAAGTATTTGAAGTACCAGGAAATGCTCAACAAATGTTTTTCCGCAGTTCTCATGGACGTTATGGATCAGATGAATATTCGGGTCCGGTGTATGGACAGCTGCATACGGCCTCTCGTCCCGTCGATGCGAACCTGGGGTGAAGCGGTGACCGCGTATTTTGAGACGGTGACAGAGGTGCCGGAAAAACCATTCCAGATGGAAATGGAGATTATCGACGATCTCAAAGAAGGACAGGTAATCGTCAGCCAGTGCAATGCGAGCGAACTGTCCGCGGCGTGGGGGGGACTGTTGTCCAATGCAGCGATTGCCCATAAGGGCGCCGGTGTTGTGACCGATGGCGGTGCCCGTGATTATCACGAGGTGGTAGACCTCGGTTTTCCCACGTTCTGTGCCGGGCTGACACCCTACGATTCGTTGGGTCGTATGGATGTCGTCGACCGTGGCATCCCGATCGTCTGCGGCGGAATCAAGGTTTTCCCCGGTGACTTGATATACGCGGATGTCGATGGTATCGTCGTTGTTCCCCAGGATAGTGCCGACGAAGTAATCACCAGGGCATGGGAGAAGGTGACGAAGGAGGGTACGGTCAGGGAGGAACTGCGTGCCGGAGCGAATGTGGTGAAAACATTTCAAAAGTACGGTGTTCTCTGAGAACCTGCAACGAGAGGTGTGCAACATGGGAGACGTCCATTGAAACGGGTTATGATCGGGGGATTCCTCCATGAGACGAATACCTTTAATCCGTTTCCCACCGATCTGGTGAATTTTCAGCGAAAAGAACTTCTCCGGGGTGGAGAGATCATTACCCGGCGACGTGGAACGAACACCGAGACTGGTGGATTCATCACGAGCCTCGAAAACTGCGGCGTTGAGATCGTGCCGTCCATTCTGGCGACAG
>CAYWBT010000178.1:813-7049 GCA_964456585.1 uncultured bacterium | reverse complement strand
TCATGAACTCTCGTCAATAAACAGTTTTGAAGAATCCTGGGTGGAATCAATAGAACTGGTGTACCCTGTTTTATTTTTAGAAAAATTGTGCAAAGAAATCATCGAAAATCTGAAAACATACTTGAAAAATAAAGGTATTAATCCCTATGAAAGTTACACGTTTGGTTCCTATTTTATACAGGAGTTGAATTAAATAAATATTTGTATATGATTTATTTCTTTCTTTTCGTGAGATGAAACCGCCACTTTCCCCTTGACAAAATTTCGATCGCACTGTATCATAAACACAACAGGCGAGCACCACGGTCTCCGGTTTCGGAGACCTTTTTTTTTACCCTTTTTTTGGGGGTGGTGTCAGTGAGCAGATTTTTCTTGCTATCTTGGCGTAGGTATGAGTACTATATAGTAATAGCATGCAAAACATTCTCCGTGCGTCATTTCTCCAAAGAGGGTTCATATGAGACAGTTTGCGTATGGTTGTTTATTTCTTATACTGATCTGTGCTTCCGTGCATGCGCAGGAGAATGAGTACGGCCTCGCGGTGCTCGATCTCCAGGCGAACGGCATCGCGGCAACGGAAGCGCTTGCTCTTTCCGATGTTCTCCGCTCGAGTATCCTGAAAATCATACAGGAACAAAAAAGCAAGATTACAGGCTCCTACAGGCTCATCGAACGGTCGCAGATGGATAAAATATTTGAGGAGTTCGAAGTCCAGAACACCGGGTGTACCGATGTGTCCTGCGCGATAGAATTCGGAAAAATGCTGAATGTTGAACGGATAATCATCGGTTCGGTCGGCCTGGTGGGATCGACCTACATCGTTGTTGTCAGGATCGTCGATGTCGAAACCTCCAACACACTTGTTTCGGTGGACAGGACGGTACCGAGCCCGGTTGACAATGTCATCAACCTTATGAGTGCGGTTAGTCATGAGCTTCTCACCGGTGAGCGTCTCAACGTGCCGATCGTTCAGGCTCCGGCGGCTCCATCGTCGCTCCCTGCGCTAAGCCCATCGGTTCCAGTCACACCACCAATGGCGCCGTCCACACTATCTGTTATATCTGGCGGTGCTGATCAGTTCGGTATCCAGATGGTTCCGATACCCGCGGGGAGTTTTCAGATGGGATCGTATGATGGCGAAAGCGATGAGAAACCGACGCATACAGTAACTCTTTCTGCGTTTGAGATGAGCTCAGAGGAGATCACGCAGGGGCAATACAAGGTGGTAATGGGAAAAAACCCGTCATGGTTCACGGGTGACAACAACCTTCCGGTAGAGAATGTATCTTGGAATGATGCGGTTGAGTTCTGCCGGGCATTGAGCCAGAACACTGGAAGTAAGTTTCGGTTGCCGACTGAGGCGGAATGGGAGTATGCGTGCCGAGCAGGATCTGTGACGTACTACTATACGGGAAACAGCGCGAGCGACCTTGGCAAAGCGGGGTGGTATAAAGGTAACAGCGGTTCAAAAACCCATCCGGTTGGTCAGAAGAGGCCCAATGCATGGGGCCTGTACGATATGCACGGCAATGTGTGGGAATGGTGTAACGACAGGTATGTTGATTACTATGGTTCGTCACCCTCCACCGATCCCGCTGGCCCCTTGTCGGGAGCCCGCCGGGTTAGTCGTGGCGGGAGTTGTTATAACTTCGCCAGAAATTGCCGTTCAGGATGTCGCAATAGTGACGACCCATCGCATAATAATATCCGCCTCGGTTTCCGCATCGTCCGCAGACCGTAAACGGAGTCACCCGCCCCTTACCGGTCAGCCTCCTCCGGTGAAATGAACTCAACCCTGACGGTGATCTCGACCGCGAGGTATTCCCCGGGGCCGGTGATGAGGTTCGTTACCCGGTAGGGGAGGGCGGTCCGCCTGTTTCCCGAGACTGTCGCGCCGTCTTTCCGCTGGATACGCATCATGACTGTCCGGTTCGCCGGCAGGGTCAGACGACGGGGGAAGGTCAGGTACTCGGATTCGCCGTCAGCCTCGAGCACATAGGGAACGCACGAGGTGTTCGTGATGCTGATGTTTGCCCACCCGTTGCCCGTGATGGACGCCTGAGAGGTGAGCACCGCGGTCGATTCCTCGAAGATGGCTTTCAGGTATTTCTCATCGCCGGCGAGATTGTTCTTCCAGTAGACCACCGTTCTCCGTTTGTCCAGCGCCTTCCGGACTTCCTCGGCGGTCTTTTCCTTTGTGAAAACGAGTGTCATGGGACGGTGTTCGCCCTTCGCAAAGTCGTAGGTGAGGCCGGTCGGGCCGTGTTCGTCGGAGTTTCCGAGCATGGTCAGGTCATAGTCGATGCACCATTGGTGGACGTTCGGATCGTACCTGCCCGAGTTGACAACCTCCATCCCGTCGATGAGCTCGCGTTCCATCAGCAGGGACTGGATGGGAGACCACACTCCTTTGCGATCCGGTTGTTTCCAGCCCGGATGGTTCCAGAAGATGAACGCATCCTGGTCGGCGGCGGCCTGAATGGCGGCGATGGAATCCGGCACAACCAGGGGTTTAACGTCGGTGAGAAAGATCGCGTTGTGGTGCCCCATGGGCTCCCCGCGGGTGATTTCCGTGCCGCGGATGAGAATAATCCCGAGCGCTTCGGCGGATGACCGGGCGATTTCATAGGGACGGTTCGGGTCGGCTGAGACATCGTCACGGTGCGGCCGGTATTCGATATGGTCGGTGATGGCAATGACATCGAGACCTTCGCGCCAGGCTTCATCGACACGTACCGTCGGCCAGACACTCCCGTCGGAGAACATGGTGTGCATATGAAAATCGCACGCGAGGGTCTGGTAACCGTCGATGTCCGGGATGCCGACCTCCATCCGCAGCCCCTGGCCGAAAACGGTGGATGAAAACAGCGCGATCAGCACGCCTGCCAGCAGCATGAACGCCGCCTGCCTGTTTGAGAGAGAAAAACGCATGGGTAAACCTCCGGTAATGTATAAATCGGATGTACGCTATGATGACAAGGAAGAATACGGAATTAGTATAGTAATGCGTGAGGAGCAGTGAAGCAATGAAAAAGTTCGGAAAAAAAGCTCGATAAAAGGGTGCGGCCCGGCTCGTGTGATGCAGGGGTGGTGGTCACGCTTCGCGCAGCAGACAGGATAACCTCTTGAAATCGAGCGGTTTTTCTATAACATGATCGATAAACTGCTCGAAATTGATTCCATCGAGAGGCGAATCGTCGCCGGTGAGAAGGATGATGGTTGTTTCCGGCGATAGCACCCTGATATGGCGTGAGATTTCAAGGCCGCTGTGGTCCGGCATGTTCAGGTCGGTGATAACCGTTCCGGGGGCATGGGCGCGAAAGAGATCGAGTCCATCCCTGCCGCTGGTCGCCGTGAACACTCTATAGCCCTCATGTTGTAAATACTGTGCGAGGATATGGCAGATTTTTTCCTCATCATCAACGACGAGGACCGAGCCTTTGTCGACTTTCACAACCGGAGAGAGGACATCCGCGGAGGCGGCTTCGCTTTTCTCCGGCAGCGGCAGGATGATGCGGAACGTTGAACCAACACCCGGCGTGCTTTCAACCTCGATATCACCGCGGTATTTATTGATGATGTCGCTTGATATAAACAAGCCGAGACCGGTGCCTTTTTCCCCCTTCGACGTATAGAACGGTTCGAATATACTCAGAAGCGTTTCTTCAGACATGCCGGGCCCGGTATCTGCCACGGTTATGATGATCTGGGTGTCGGTTACGCCGCTGGTGACAGTGATGCAACCTCCGCTCTGCATGGCTTCGATGGCATTGAGGATAATGTTATTGAAGACCTCCTTGATTTCCACGGCAATCCCCCTGACCGGGGGCAGGAGGTTCAAATCCCTTGACATGGTCATGTCAACACCGGGAAGAACATTTTTGTTCCGCAATGAGGGAGTGAACTGATCGAGCGATTCCTCGAGGAGCCGGTTGAGATCGAGCAATTCATGTTCCTGTTTCACCGAATGCATTGTCTGAGCACGGAGTTTCTTGAAAAGGCCAATACCCTCGCCCGCAGCCTCCTTGATTTTGTTAATAATTTCCCGACAAGAAGCAAATTCCTTTTCATCACGGGATTTCTGTGAAAATAATTCACAGTAGCCAAGAATGATGGCGAGAATATTCTTGATATC
Source organism: uncultured bacterium (assembly GCA_964456585.1). Taxonomy (GTDB): domain Bacteria; phylum Latescibacterota; class Latescibacteria; order Latescibacterales; family Latescibacteraceae; genus Latescibacter. The sequence continues at coordinate 2,914 of CAYWBT010000178.1, read as the reverse complement.
ATGGGTCACACTCCCGGAAAGTTCTCCGAGCGTATGGAACTTCTCCATGGTGGATATCTTTTTTTCAAGCTGCTTGTTGTCGGTAATATCGATGGCATTGATACGGATGCCGACAGGAACGCCGTCCCTCTCCATCAGGGTGGAGTTGACAATAACCGGTATCAGTGAACCATCCTTTGTTACCGCAAGGTATTCATTAAAATCGGAATCCTTGCCGGAAATAATTCGTTGAACTGTTTTTAAAACCTTTCCGCGGTATTCCGACGGAACGATAGATTCGATCTTGATTCCCTTCAGCAGCTCTTTTCTCGTGTAGCCTGATCGGTTTAAAAAAATTTCATTCACCGAGGTGATGATCCGTTCAAGGTCGATCTCGATAATATAATCCGGGATGCCGACAAGTTCTGTCATGAACCGATGTTGTTTACTGTCCGTGTCTCCGGCTGTCGAACAAGGATCGTTCGTAATAGAGTGCCCTGAGCGGTCGAGAACGGTAATGATTCTTTGCGTTTCACCGTTCAGTGTAAACAAGCTCGTATGAATTTTCACGGGGAGAAACTCGCTGTTTTTCTTCCGTATTGTCGTACTCAGGTGCTGCTTCCCCGTGTCATTTTCTTCCTTGAAGAACTGGGGAAGCCGGTCGACGCTGTCTTTCGGCAGAAAAGACCAGAAGAGACGTCCCTTCATTTCCCTCGTGGTATAGCCGAAGGTTACTAGGGCCGCTTTGTTGCAGGTGAGTATGGCGCCGTCGTGTGAGGTTATAAAAATGGGGTGGGGGATAGTTTCGTACACTATTTTGAATGACTCATAGTCCGCAAGAGTATGTTCAAGCGCCGCTATCCTCTCGAGGAGTTTCTTCGGTGAATTATCGTGGTTTGGTGTCATAGCTCTCGTTCAGAAGTAATAAAATGCGGGGAAACAAGCGGTTGGCCTTCACGGTCTTTCCGGGCGCTGCCCGCCCGGCAGCAAAAGTACGTTTGAGAAAAGGATTCATGCCATACGTGTGACTTTTTGTACAGTGAATATGTATACAATACCATATTCCCTGTTCCGGGACAACATTTTTCTCACGGACAGGCGGGTTTTGAGGCTTCCGGCGGAGACCGTGCCCGAATCGCACCCGTATACATCTGTTTCTTATGCCGGAGGGCGAAAAAAAACAGCATCATGGACAGGCGCGACACGATCATGCCGGAAAAAAACGCTTGTCCGGCAGGGAGTAAATAAATACTATTCACGTACGACAGGATGGTGATAAGCTGTATCCGAGCATGATTATTGTCGGGGAGTGCCGTCCGGAGCGTGTCTTCATGTCTCGCAAAGTTAGGGGAAACGAGGTACGCCGCCATACCACAGAGAGAGAGGCAGGATGTTCCGTTCCTTGAAAAAGCTCACCAGAAAGCTTTTCCGCACCTGGCGTCTCCCGCCGGTCATCAAAGCAGTGCGCGCGGACTCCCTTACCTATCTCACCGAAAACGCCCTCTGCGACCTCTATGAACAGGTCGCCCTTCTGGAGCGCAGGGGAGCCGGGGGCATCCTCATCGAGGCCGGCTGTGCACTGGGCGGTTCGGCAATTGTCATCGCCGCGGCGAAAGCTCCCGAACGCCCGCTCTATGTCTACGATGTCTTCGACCAGATACCACCACCCTCGGACAGGGACGGCCCGGATGTGCGCGACCGCTACGAGGTCATAACGCGCGGTGAAGCAAGCGGTTTCGGCGGGAAACCGTACTACGGCTACGAGGAAAACCTCTATGAGCAGGTGACCGAGAACTTCCGCATGCTGGGACTGCCGGCGGAAGAAAACAATGTGCACCTCAAGAAGGGCCTCTTTCGGGACACCCTCCATGTCGAGGAACCGGTCGTCCTCGCCCACATCGACGGCGATTGGTACGAGTCGGTCATGACCTGCCTGGAGCGCATCGAGCCACGGCTCATCCACGGCGGCGTGCTCGTGATCGATGATTACAAGCACTGGTCAGGCTGCCCTGAGGCGGTGGACGAGTACTTCGCCGACAAGCGTGACCGGTACGCCTTCATCGAGCGTTCCCGCCTCCATATTGTCCGACGGTGAAGGAGCAGGGGAAGGGGGGAGTGATGA
>CAYWBT010000178.1:0-803 GCA_964456585.1 uncultured bacterium | reverse complement strand
AGCGGGAAATGGAGTCGCGGGGTGGATGAAATGTAGTAGACAGGAATGTTTTTATAGCATGGAATAAAAAACCGGGTTAAACGAGCGCCACCCGAAGTTTCGTACCGGTTGCCTCCGCTATGCGTTTCAGCGTATCAATGCTCGGATTGGCGTTGCCGTTTTCAATCCGGCTCACATTTCCCTGTTGCGTACCGATTCGTTCGGCAAGTTCCTTTTGTGTAAGACCCGCCGAGATTCGTGCCCGGATAACCTGGCGGGCAAAATCGTATTCGGCATCCAAAGCCTCATACTCCCGTAAAAACTCGGGATTCTTCTTCTGTTCTTTAATGTGTTCCTTCAATGTCCTCATGACTGCCCATCCTTGCCAAATGATCGTTCATTCTGTTTTGGGCTATCTCAATCTCACCCGGTGGTGTTTTGCGGGTCTTCTTCACAAATCCATGAAGAAGCACAAAGGTGTTTCCCGACGGGATACAGTACAGGATGCGTAAGCTGTCGCCCGCAAAGCGTATGCGCAGCTCCCAGAGTTTTCCCCTGATGTGAGCAACAGCGCCGCCCTGCAGGCTCTGCCCGAATTCTTCCAGGAGCTCCAGCGAGCGGACAGCTTTTGCGTGCTGTTTCGGCGGCAGGCTCTCCAAGAAGGCAGCCACCGGGCATCTGCCGGACACCGTTTCGTACAGGAACATGGTGTTGTCCATGGCTTAATATATCATATATGATATGTCGCGTCAAGTTGTTTTTCACGTACCGTGATGTTACCGGAATATGCGGGAGAGGGTTGAGTAAAAAGAACGGGGAATGGA
>CAYWBT010000177.1:0-7121 GCA_964456585.1 uncultured bacterium | reverse complement strand
GAGCAGGGAATCCTCGTATGACGGAGACGGTGATATCGCATCGGGTTCAGTTTCCCCGGTATAGCCGAAAAAGAGCACATCGAAGAGTACCGCCTTTGCACCGGCACGGAACAGGTTTTCGATAAGCGGCACGTGGTAACCTCGCGGGGGAACACCCTTCAGCCCGAGTATTTCGAGCGTCTGTGAATCGATGGCAACGATGATAACATCGTCCGGGGGCTCGATTACCCCCCGAATACGGAACCGCAGATCCTGCGTGGTGAATTCCGGCTTATCCCACATGTCGAACTTATCGAGCAGGATGACGACAAAAAAAACCGAAATGCAGATGATAAGGTAGGCGAGCAGGTTCCCAAACTTCTTCTTGTCCTTTTTTTTCTCGGCCATGAGATATACACCTCGGGTATCGGGAATGGTTTGATGTTTACATAGGTTGCCTTGACTCTAAAGTAACCGAGCGGAGGTGTTATGTCAAGTGTGTTCATTCATCCCCGGATAAACACCATACAGCACGGCGACCTTCCACTCTCTGAAAGGCCGCCGGAAAATCACGAGTTTTAAGCAACGTGAGCGTACTACTTCTTGCTGTAATCCTCCCTGATCCACTCGCGCTGCTCCTCGATATTTTCGTGAAGCTTGTAGGTAATGATATGCTTACGGTAATCGGGTCCCTTGATGTCGATACTGTCGAGGTCGTCGGTTCCCATACCGGCAGCGGCGCACCACTGGAGGTGCTTCACCTCGTCGTAGTCCATACCCATGAGCTCGACACCGATACGGTCGGCGGCTACCCAGTCGGTGCTGGCAAGCGCGATGCCCTGCTCGACAGGCGTTCCCCAGACGGGTCCCTTGCCTTCCATGCCGACAACACCGTCGAGCACCGCGAGATCAGGCTGAACGCCCAAGGTCGCCAGGCGGAACATGTTATAGCTCAGGCCCCTGTTCCCGCCGCTGTGCATCAAGCTTTTTTGATTGCGCCCCTCGCGTTGTTTCTGCTGGTATCGGTTTATCGGGGAACCCATCACAATATTCTTGAATGACAGCGTCGCGATCACACAATTATGGGTCTTCAGGCGGGTCGCGGAAATCAGGTAGACATTGGGATCAAGGTAGGTATCGATAATGTCGATGGGGATCGGGTGACGGTTTTGGCCGAGGATCCATTTTGTTGTAGCCGTACCGTCATTAAGATCGGCAAATTTCATGTTATACTGTTTTTTCAGGTACATGAAACCGTAGTTTTCAAAACCAACCATCGTGCTCTGGGCACCGGCGGCAGTCGATTCGGCGACGATCACCTGCCGGTCGTATATCGGCTCGAGAAAGTCGAGGATACCCTGAACGAACTTCGGATCGGTCGCATTGAGCCACCATTTCTTGTCGACCTGCCCGGAGTTGATTTTGATAACAATCTGCTTATCCTTGATTCCCCGCTTGATCTCACGCTCGAGGGGTTGCATTGCCTTGTAGGCGGCATCCCGCTGATCGGTCGATGTCACGACTGATACGGTGCTTTTTTTCGGAGCCGCAAGCGCTTTCCCCGGTCGATACAGCGACCCGAGGGCAAGCCCAGTCGATCCCGCGGCAAGTTGCCTGAGAAAAGTACGCCGACTGCTGGTCAGTGAAGAGAAATCTGTACCGCTGTTCATAATCTGGTTACTCCTATGGTAATAGTATTAAACGTTTGTTTTTCAGTAGCATATGAGAAACTGGTAAAAAATCCGTGCGAGCACGTCCTGTTTGCCCCCGCAAACGTCACGTTTCCTCGTCATTCATTTTCTTTAGAATGATATCATCCTTCCACCGGTACTGCCAGTCGATGTTCTCGTGCAGGCGGTACTTGATCACGTGGTCTTTCGGATTTGGGCCGATGATCTTGATCTGTGAGCGGTCACCCTGTCCCAATCCGGCAGTGGCGCAGTACTGGAGGTAACCGATATTCTCCCAGGGAATCCCCATGAGTTCGGAACCGATTCGGTCGACCGCGACAAAATCCGGTCCGGCGAGCGCCACACGGTGGTCGACAGGCTCGCCGCTCGAAGGACCGTTTCCCTCCATACCTTCAAAGCCATCAAGAATACAGAAATCAGGATGAACCCGGTGTGCCATCAAAAACATATTGAAATTAATCATCTTCGCCGTGGTATGTCCCGCATGCATCTTCTGCTTGTCGTTGATCTTGAGCCGGTCGATCTTCAACGGCGAACCCATGACAACGTTTTTGAGCGAGAGCGTCGCAAGCACGCGGTTGTGTGTCTTGAGACGGGTGACCGATATCATATAGTTGTCGGGATCGAGAAACGTATCGATGATGCGAATCTGCTGCGGGAAGAGATTCTGATCCAGTATCCAGTGCCAGGTTGTCGGTTGATCGTTGAGTTCAACCAGCTTCACATTATATTCACGTGTCAGGTCGGAGATGCCATAACCATCGAATGTTGCAAGCGTTCCCAGCGGCGAAGCGGTCGATTCGCCGATGATAACCTGACGATGGTAGAACGGCTGTATGAAATCAAGGAGCGCACGGAGTGCATCCGGGTGTGTCGCAATGAGCGGATACCCTTCGCGAACACAGTTGACCTTAATGACGAGCTGCTTGGTCCGCAGGGCATTTTTCAGGTGTTCCTCGAACGGACTCAGAGCCTCGAAAACCATTTCTCTGCGGTCACTCCCGGCTACCAGCGAAACAGGGCTGTCACCGAGATCGATCTTCGCCGTTTTTCCGAGTTTCGGCGCGCTCCTCAGGTTCGATGCGCAGCCGTTCATCCCGAGAGATCCGGCTATGAGGCCGGACGTACCGATCGTAATCTTTTTGAGGAAACTCCTGCGATCCCTGAGTTCATATGTTGCAGCATACGGGATGTCCATGGTGCCCTCTCATGTTTACGGGACGATCGTGCGGAAAAGGACCGCGATGACGATCATTTGATCGGCTGTAAGACCAGGTCATTCTTCCAGGTTAACTGCCAGTCGATGTTCTCGTGCATCTTGTATTTGATAACATGATCCTTCGGATTCGGACCGATAATGTTGATCTTCGCGGGATCGCCCTGCCCCAGACCGGCGGTCGCACAGTACTGCAGGTAGCCGATATCCTCCCAGGGAACGCCCATCAATTCAGAGCCGATACGATCGACCGCGACAAAATCAGTACCGGCGAGCACGACCCGGTGGTCGACCGGTTCACCCTCGGTCGGACCGTTCCCCTCGGCACCCACGAAACCGTCGAGAATACCGAAATTGGGGCGAACGTGATGCGCCATCTTGAACAGGTTGTAGTTAATCATCTTCGGAGAATTGTTCCCCGGGCCGGCTGCATGCATTTTCGATTTATCGTTGATATTCTTTGCGGGTATCTTCAGGGGCGAGCCCATGACCACGTTTTTGAGCGTCAGGGTGGCGACAACACAGTTGTGGGTTTTCAGGCGGGTTACCGAAAATACGTAGTTGTTCGGATCGAGAAACGTATTGATAATCCTGATTGGTATCGGATACATGTTATGGTTGAGAATCCAGTGCCAGGTGGTCGGCTGTTCGTTCAGCTCGATGAGCTTTACGTTGTATTCGCGTTCGAGCGGTGTAAAACCATACTCCTCAAACAGTGTGAGCGCGCCGCGCGGCGAAGCGGTCGATTCGCCGATGATGACCGGCCGGTCATTGAAGGGCTTGATGAAGTCGAGGATCGCACGCACGGCATCGGGGTGGGTGGCGATGAGCGGCTGGTCGTGCCAGACACAGTTGATCTTGATAAAGACCTGCTTGCCCCTGATGCCGTCCTTGATCTCTTCCTCGAATGGTTTCATCGCCTCGTAGACCATTTCACGTCGATCGCTGCCCTTGACGAGAGAGACCGTGCTCTCACCGAGATCAAGGTGACTATAATCCTGGTCCATGAGCGTGATATGCGAAGAATCGGCTTCCGGTCGTTTTCTTGCCGCCGCCTGCGAGGAACACCCCTCCATGCCGAGCGATCCAATGGCCAGCCCGGAAGAACCGAGGGATAGTTTTTTCAGGAACTCGCGCCTGTTATCGCATCCCCGCATGTCATCACTATATTTCTTCATTGCTTACCTCAACGACGGGAAAAACTTTTCCGGTGAATAAAACATTCATATTATCATTAGAAAATAATGAAATAAACTCTCTTTTTCAAGTTAAAAGCTCGTACTATACTGACGATTGTTCCCCCAAAAAGTTTCATTTTACCGTGCTCGTTCACTCCTTACGCTTCCCGTGGTGAACTTTTTTCCGACGAGGGGAATCTCCTGCAGGCTCGGTTGATCTGCCTGGATCAGATGAGCTTGCATCACCTTGGCGGGTAACCGGTTACCACCAGGCTCCCCGCTCCTGGAATGTCCTGACAAACCGCTCGATCGACCGGTCGTACGTTCGTTCGACATCCGGAGGAAACAGACAGCCGGGCAGTTCGCCGCTTCGATAGTGGTATGTCAGACATTCACAGCAGACGCCTTTCCTTGAGCACGGGGAATAGGAACAGGTGCAGGCGCTTTTGTTGGTGGTAACCTTGCATTCTTTCATAGACAACTCCTCTTTAGCAGGATTTTTCAATGATGCTTTCTCTACTACCAGCACACTTACCGCGGTTGTGCCCTCCGCCGCGCAGAAGAATGACACGGTATCGATTATTTCCTGTCGGTTGTTTGGGCGCCGGGGAAAGTGCTTCTTACCTTTCAAGAAAAGGACTATATTCTACCCATGAAAATAGAGAATGGAGCGGAAAATGGCAAAAAAAATCCTGATCGTCGATGATGAACTTCATACCCGCAAAAAGTTGAAAAAGACTCTTTCTCAGGCAGGGTACCAGCCCGTCTGTGCAGAATGTGCCGAGGAAGCCCTCGACATCCTGGAAGATGCCCCTCTACCGGTAATATTTCTGGAATTAAAACTGCCGGGCATGAACGGAATCGAATTGTGCCGACGTATAAAGCAGGCGTATCCCACCTCCCGCGTGTATGCGCTCACCGGCAATAGTTCGGCTTTCGAGCGTGCGGAGTGTTGTGATGCCGGCTTTGATGATTACCTGGTCAAACCGGTTGATCGCACCGTTTTTCTGGATACCGCCCGGGATGCCTTCATCACGATAGAAAACAGGGAAGAGAACGACCGATAGAAGTACTGACGATTTTCGAAGTGTGACGGGCCAACTGCAGAGCAGGCGGCTACATGTTGTCGCTTTCGAGATGCTCTTCCTTGTCGACCGGTTTCAAAAGAGTCGCGTAGAAAGTATCGAGATGCTCCTTGGATTGCGGCTTCGTGAGCATACCGCCGAGCAGTCCGCCGACAAGTCCCGCCGAGAGATACATGGCCATTTCCCCGGGCAATGAAACGTCAAACACACCAAATTCGCACGCCAGAAATGTGGCAGTCGCGGCAATGAAACTTACCCAGACGGACGTCGGATTTGCTCTCCGCCAGACGATTCCCAGCCAGAAAGGAATGCCCATGAGCGCGGGTATTTTCCAGAAAAGTTCGAGTGCCGCAATAACGTTCGGCATGAAAAAGGCAAACGAAAGACCGCCGGCAACGACCAGAAGAGAGGCCATTCTGCTCACGAAGAGGTAGTGCCGGTCTGTTCTACCCTTCTGAAAATAGACGCTGTAGACGTTGCGGATGAAAATTCCCGCCGCGGTCACCATCAGGGCATCGCATGAGGATTGCACCGCGGCGAATACCGAGGCGAGTAAAAGCCCAACTAATCCGACAGGGAGCAGCGTTTTCGCGAGTGCGCCGAATGCATAATCGGGATTCTCAAGATTTGGAAAAAGAACGATCGCACAAAGCCCGGTAAACGCCCACGCCACTGTGCAGATGCGCTTGATCAGGATGCCGTAGGTAACACCGACCCGGCTGTCCATTTCCGTTTTGCATGCCACCGCGATCGGAATCTGGTGCGGCTGCACGGAGATGTTGACGATGCCGTTCAATGTGGCCATAAATATGAAGAAGAGGGTGATTTCTCCCGGGGCGATCAGGCTGAACATGTCATGATCGAAGCCGGAAAGCTTCTCATGGAGGCCGCTGAAACCACCGACGCGGATGATTGCAAAGGGCAGGAGTATGAATGACAGGACAATGGTCAGAACCCCCTGGAGAACATCCGTTAACGCCGCTGCAGCAAATCCGCCCGCCATGCCGTAGGTGACAAACATAACCGTCATGCCGATCACCGCGACACTGAACGGCACCTGGTGTTCGGTGATTCTCTCAACGATCCTGCCGGAACCAAGGAGCATGGTGCCGATATTCTGCATGAGAATGACAATGGCGAGACCCGCATAGAGTGACGCCACACCTTGGTTATAGCGGTTCTTGAAGTAGTCCGCGGTGGTCACCACCCGCAGTCGCCGCCAGATCGGGGCCATTACCCAGTCGAAGGGTGTCTTCATCAGCCACAGCCACTGATACCAGATGCCGGCAAACCCGACCTGGTATACCTTGGAAATCACCCCGACCGCCTGGTCGGAATGGGTCCCGGTGCCGAAGTTCAGCATAGCGGTCATGAACTTCCCCAGTTTTCTTCCCGCCAGGAAAAAGTCACCGGTGCTCTTGACCGACCGCGCCGCCCATAGTCCAATGAAAAGTATCAGAAACAGGTAGCCAATCAGAACAATAATATCCAGGGGATGGAGTCCTAGCATTGTTTTCCCTTCCAAACAGGCATTCTATGATTTTTGTTATCTCTATTCCTCGTTACACTGGATGATACTGCTCGCCTTCCGGGGCAGGAGCGAAACTTAAAAAGGATATAAGGACGCGCGACTGTACTCGTCTCATGGGAAAACCAGCCTCGCTAGAATCGCTCATCCCGGTGTGGGGGTATCCCGGGTTTGCTGTTGTGCTGGCCTACCGATAGCGCCCTTTGTATGGCACTGCGTGCCTGCCGATCTGGATTCGTCGATTTCCCGGCACCACCATTCCAGCAGCCATCAGAAGCCGGTACCTACAGAGCACGAACAGGATGAAACTGATCTCACCCCTCCGAAAGCCTCACATCAGGCGCCGATTCGGGTAATGCCGATAGTTCCGAGCATAATGATGATAACTATGATAGCGGCAATGATAAATCCCACCCACGTGATCCGTTTCGGCCAGTAAATTTC
>CAYWBT010000176.1:0-7127 GCA_964456585.1 uncultured bacterium | reverse complement strand
CGGAGTTCTACTCCGGGGTTTCCGTATTGTCTTTTTTTGTTAGAAATTCAGGTGGCACGAATTATACTTGAATCCAATATGTTTGTTACTCAGACGCAAAACTTTCGTAATGGTTCCGGAATAATGTGCAGGGGCATACAATTTGTCTTTCGGATTACAGGGCTTCGGATACCTTTTTCAGTTTTGTTTCGACGCCCGCAGCTATGTCGTTGAGTTCATCGTTGTCTACCATTCCCATTGCCGAGGAAGGTTTGATGATCCCGATGACGGTTGTTTTCCCATTTTCGTAGATGATGACATTACAGGGAAGCAGTAGACCGATATTCTCTTCGGCCAGAAGCGACTTATAGGAGAAGGGAGGATTGCAGACGCCGAGGATCAGGTAGTTTTTAAAATCGATGTTGAGTTTTTCTTTGAATTTTTCATTGAGGTCGATGGTTGTCAATACACCGAATCCCTCTTTTTTCAGTTCCCCTGTGACTTTCTTTACCGCATCGTCAAACGACATCTCCAGTTCTTTGATAAATCCATATTCAATCATGATGTGTTCAAATCTTAAATGGTTTCCAACAGACAAATGCCCTCTGAAATTCACCAGAGGTGAAATTTCGATATAACATTTTAAAAAAAAATTATTATGGTTATATCAATGTAGCAAGTTTATTTCCAATTATGAAAAACATTCGTTCACTATGTAATTGTATCGCGAGAAATTGACCGGATTGACGGCGTTAAATATTTTATCTTTTCCTGCCGCATGTTTTCTCTTATTTTGATACGAAAGATTTTAGTATCTGTTTCTCATATCTGTATATTCCAGGGGATGAAACTATGCAATGTTCGATTAAGCCCGTTTGTACTACAAGCGTTGAAGGTGTGACATCGACCCGAGATAATGCGGCACCACCTCTTCGGCTGTCGGGAAAAAAACATGGTACGGGGAGAAATTCAGGAAAAATGTACCGATAGATCATGAGCAGCGTCATTATCGTCCCTCAAAACGTCAAGGTGTGTTATGACTGATCAGCGAAAGAATTTTTTCTACTGCTGGATCGTTTTGGCCATAGGTGTCCTCGTGGTATTGGGTTCTCTGGGGCTCGCCAGGTTCGGGTATACACTCGTTCTTCCCGCCATGCAGAAAGGTCTCGGTATATCGAATACCGAGGCGGGAGCACTTGCGACCGCAAACCTGGTCGGGTACCTTTTGCTCTCCGCGATTGGTGGGGCGCTTGCTGCACGGTTCGGACCGAGAGCCGTGATTTCCATCGGGTTGCTCCTCGCGGGATTCGGGATGCTCATGACAGGTTTCGTGGAGGGGTTTTTTGCGATCGCGATCTGGCGGACCATCACCGGTATCGGCAGCGGTGCAAGTAATGTCCCGGTCATGGGTCTCCTCTCTTCATGGTTTGGGAAGCGGAAGCGCGGTTTCGCCACGGGGATTGTAGCATCGGGCTCATCGGTGGCACTCATTCTGCTCGGCCCGAGTGTGCCCCGGCTGCTGACCGCGTTTGGCGATGACGGGTGGCGTATATGCTGGTATATGTTCGGAGGAATTACCCTCGCCATCGCATTGGGAGCGGTCATCCTATTGAGAAATCATCCTTCAGAAAAAGGTGTGAAGCCCCTCGGCTGCTCAGAGTCTCCCGACAGCAACGCTCAGGATAATGCCCGGGAGGTATCGGGTCTCGGAAGTGTCTATACATCACCGAAAGTCTGGTATTTAGGACTTATCTATGTGGCGTTTGGGTTTTCCTATATTATCTATGTAACGTTCTATTTCAAGCACCTCATTGCAGAAGGTGGCTACAGCCGGGAATCGGCGGGAAACCTTTTCATGCTCATCGGGTGGTTGAGTCTCTTCTGTGGTGTTATCTGGGGGACCGTATCGGATCGGATCGGACGGAAGTATACCCTGGCAATCGTCTACCTGATTCAGGCGTTGTCATTCAGCCTGTTCGGGCTCTGGACTCAGCCGATGGGCTTCCTTCTGTCGACTGTGCTCTTTGGTCTGACTGCCTGGAGTATTCCGGCAATCATGGCGGCGACATGTGGAGATGTGTTCGGGGCGAAGATGGCACCGGCCGCGCTCGGTTTCATCACTCTGTTTTTTGGTATCGGTCAGGCTGTCGGCCCGAGTGTTGCGGGTGCGATTGCTGATGGCGTCGGCTCGTTCAATCCGGCATTTCTCCTCGCGGGAGGCGTGGCGCTCTGCGGTGCCGTGGGATCGTTGTTCCTGCGCGTGTGAGGGGGAAGGTGCCCCGGCCGGTTAGCGGTTGATTTCGCCCGGGTCCCCAGGGAGATTAAATCGCTCAATGCCGTATCATATGATCGGTTTTTCAGTGGGCAGGCTACTACCAATGGAGAAAGAGATGAAAAAACCAACTGTGCGGGTTTCATTATTTTTCCGGATGATGTTGGTCTGCTTTTTTCTCGCTTTATACGGGTGCGGGCAGGATACTGAGAATCGGTTACAAGAGGGATCGACACAGGATGTCGATGCTGAGAAACGCATGAAAGAACTCGGTATAGAACTGCATCCGCCACTTCCGGCGGTGGCGAATTATGTTCATGCGGTGCGCACCGGTAATTTGGTCTTTCTGGCTGGCCATGGGCCGAGAAAGCCGGACGGAAGTTTCATCACCGGCAAGGTGGGACGTGATATCACGCTAGAGGAGGGCTATAAAGCAGCCCGATTGACCGCAATTAACCTTCTGGCTTCCCTGAAAGCCGAGATTGGCGATTTAAACAACGTTAAGCGGATTGTACAAGTCCACGGCATGGTAAATTGCGTTGAATCTTTCACGAATCAGCCGAAAGTGATGAATGGATGCTCAGACTTGCTCGTATCGCTGTTCGGCGAACGGGGGAAACATGCTCGTGCCGCTGTCGGGATGGCTTCGCTTCCCTTCAATATCCCTGTTGAAATCGAGATGATTGTTGAAGTGAAAGAGTGAATCATTGTCAAATTGAATCCTGTTATTGCGTGCACGAGTCTCTGGTGTCCTCCTTTTTGCTTCCTCTCATGTATACCGACCACAACTGCCAGCTTATCCGCTCTCTTTCGTTTCGGATTTTCGTATCCTGAATGTTCTGATAGAGTACTCTCGATACATTACTTGCCCCGCCTGATAAAACGGCATAAACACCGTAGTAAGTTTATAGCGGAAATAATTCGAAATAATCCGCTAATCTTATCTTGAACCTTGTTCTATTATCTCGCAACTGTTCTGTAAGAGTAAAATGATCGACTTTTTCTACTTGGTCGGCAGGAAGGACCGAACCTCATTGCCATCGAAGCGAGAGACATATCCTTGGGCTTGCTCCGTAAAACCCTTAATTCAGATTACGTGCCTGAAGTGTGGATATTCATTCAGATACCGGTTCGGTAACGTTGTGTTGCCCGGGCCGAGATGAGAACAGATCGTTTGCTGTGCTGCTTCTCTCAGAGGATGCTTCTCTCCATCGATAAACACATGGTGCAAACTCGATAATGTCAGCATATGAACATTGATGGTTTCATCGTGATAGTCTTTTGAGACTTCTTTCAATTCTTCAATTACATTTCCTAATTGCATTTTTATTTTTCTTTCCTTTTTTGCACCCGTTTCTTATGTTTTAACTGTAGTGTCGTCGTAACATATTGAATAGACATCGGCCAATAAATAGTGTTTATCTCTCGTTCTGTATTCTCTTCACTGGAAAACAAATGCTTGAGAACATGAATTATTTTATGAACAATTTCCAGTACTTGATCTCAGATGGATCGAAAATAAGACAATCATCCATTTCTTTGGAGAGAACAATGTCAGCTTCTCGTGCAGCGGCATTGAAACGGCACTCGGCCATACTATCTTTGTGTGTCTTCCCGAAGATGAATTCAACGTACCCTCCTTTCAGTTCATATGTATCGAGCCACTTCTCGCATGCCTGGATGAAAACAAGGAAATCTTTTGGATTAATTTCATTCGCATCACCTTTCGTAATATGATGTTAATTTTAATCTGTCGCAGATTTGTCGCAAAAACAAAATTGCACGACGCTTTCCACAGGTGTTTACAACCATTGTGCAAATGCTTGAAATGGACTGTAAAAACTATTGTAAATATTTGTATTATCTATAAATGGATATAATCAGAGGCTATGAACAGGCTTCAGCATATCATTCTCTATGTTTTTATCGGTGTTGTCGTTTCGTTTCTCGTTTATGGTGCATCCCAGACCATCGGATACGATCACTTTCTTTCGATTCAGAATCGAATTGATGACAGTTGTTTTTCGATTCGTGGGAAACTCATGGGTAATGAGGCACGCGCGAACGGTGAAATCATCATTGTCGATATCGATGACCGCTCGATGAATGTCATTGGTAATTTTGATTTCTGGCCGCGTCTGCTTTTGGGGAAGGTGATCGGAAGACTTAAAAAGGATGGTGCGAAGCTCGTCTTTCTCGACATGTACCTCAAGGGTGGAATGAGCGAGGCGGATAATCAGGCGCTCGCCGATTCGATCTGGAGTGTGGGGAACGTCTTTTCCGGCTACTATCTCAAACTCACGCCTGAAAGCATACAGAAGCGCCCGATAGATATTGTGCTGAACGATGGTTTTCCCTTTAACGGGTACGATTCCCCGCCACCCGGTGAGGTTGACTTCCTCATATCACGGGAAATTGTCTATTCGTACCGTGAAATGATCATGACCGCCGAACGGCTGGGATTTACGAACTACATGCCCGATCGTGACGGTGTTACCCGTCACATGCCGCTGTTTATCTCACATAAGAATATGCTGTTTACCTCGATTTCCCTTCAGATGTGGCTGTATGTCAACGATTATCACTATACCGATGCCGTGATAACATCGCGGGGCCTCCGGTTCGGCGAAACCTTTATACCAACCGACAAGCACTGCTACATGAGAATCAACTACCATAACGATGGTGGTTCCTTCACCTATATTCCATTTCTGGACGTTCTTGCCGGTAACTTCAAGGACGGCACCTTTCGGGACAAGATCGTGCTGATAGGATCGAGTTCGAAGCGGCTCAAGGATATAAAAGAAGTACCTGGCGGTCGTACCATCCCCGGTGTAGAGATTCATGGTGCCGCCCTTTCCACCCTGCTTCATGAAGATTTTCTGACCGTTTCTTCGGGAAAAGCCATACTCGTTGGTATAATCCTGACCGGGATTTTCTCGAGCCTGTTCTTTCGGTATACCCATCCTGTCAGGTTCGGCCTCCCGGTTATTATCGCGGCACCGTTTATCCTCTATGGCTTGGCCGTCTACCGGTTTATCTTCTCATCCCGGATCATCAATGTGATAGCACCCATGCTGATCATGTTTATTCTCTACGGTATCTCGCTCTATCTCTACCTCCACGAGCGTCATGAGAAGAGAAAAAGCAATACATGAGTATGATGACATGGGGGGTGTTGGTTCGTGTTCACATTATTGTTTCGGAGTGAGTCGCTCGAGTTTTCCAACCCTTTTATTGAATCCGAAGACGAAATCACGATCGAGCTTGAGTTTTTTCAGATCACTGCCGGTGGCTCTCGGATTGATCACGATGTCGTTTCTGCCCGGGTAATGCTGTAGGATCGCTTCCTTTAACCCGATGCCGAAAATGTAGGCGAACTGGTCGTTTGAACGTGGTATTTCGAAGAAGAGCAGGGTGCTGTTCGCCGGCGGATCGGGGGCTTCCTTCAACGTCGTTGTGATGATCTGGTTGGCGGTGTTGCCGGCATCGTTCCATGCCTGAATCTGGACATCGGTTCTCCATGCTGCGGAGATACTCCAGAGAAGCAGGAGTATCAGCGTGGCATGGTATCCTTTGTGTCCCCGGATGAGCAGAGTAACTCCATAACCGATGAGCAGCGAAAATCCGCTGAGAGCGATGAGTGCAAAACGCGACTCGGCATGACCCATAATATCGCTGAATTTCATGCCGAAATGGGGTGCAGTACTGAGGAGACCTGCGATAAAGACAGCGGCTGCGCAAAGAAGGTACAGTCTTTCCCAGCGGCCGTAGGATTTATGTTCCTTCTGCCAGAGATACCCGGAGAATCCGATGAGGCATACCGATGCGAGGAGAAAGAAGGGGGAGATACTCCATCCCGGAAAAATATTTGTATAGGGAAACAGGATGACGGTGAAGAAGGCAAGAGGGGGGAGAATGCTCAGCCCCTGGGAGAAATCGGCATACCCGCCGGGGCCGAGAAAAATTGAGAAGCGGTAGATGATGTAGGCAACAGTCAGAAGAGCGAGAAACGCGACACCGTTCCAGTAGTTTTTTCGCAGTTTTCCCGCGGAGAATGCCCGCACGATGTTGATGAGCATGCACACCATGAGAAACGTGATTCCCTGCTCCTTGGAGAGAATCGAGAGGAACAGCAGCACGGCGCTGCCGATCAGGTGCTTTGTTGTTCCTTTACCCGCATCACATCGAAGCCACAGGTACAGCCCCGCAAGACCGAAGGTCACGCTCATCACATCAAATCGTGAAGCAACCCAGCTCACTGCGCCGACATTCAAGGGATGGAGCCCGTAAACCAGGCTGGCTGAAACCGCGGGGAGACGGGGATCGATCCATGACCGGGAACTGCTCGATTGGGTGCAGATAAACCGCGTAAGCGTCCAGATAAGCCCGGTATTGATGACGTGGAATATCACGTTGGTGAGGTGCGGTCCCCACTCGGTGCCGGGCCAGATGACAGAATCAATCCAGAAGAAAAGCATCGGGATGGGGCGAAGCCAGTATGCTTCCCACTCCGGTGGAATGATCGAGATGAAAAAGTAACCGAGTGTTTCGAAGAACGTATGGGGATACACGAAAACCCAGGAATCGGCCACCAGGTGATTTTTCATGGAAGCGAGGTGTGACAGCCCGACAATAAGCATGACACCGGCCATCAGGACATGGTCGGGCAGGTTTTTATTTTTGTTATCCATTCTGTTCTCTCGTTCCGTGCTCGTTTCCGGTACCGTTCTTTCATCTCAGATAATGGTGAGCCAGTGCCCAAATTCGGGAACGAATCCCCTGGCGACATCCCGGTAGTACTGCCTGAGATGCGCGGTGGTTTCTCCCAATTGGCCATCGCCGATGATCACCGAGTCAACTTGTACAACCGGCA
>CAYWBT010000175.1:0-7195 GCA_964456585.1 uncultured bacterium | reverse complement strand
GATTTCACCTTTGATCTCAACGGTTTCCTCGGTGTCTGCGCACTGATGAAGAGCCGTTGTTCCATCATGCCGAGATCCTGGCCGCGGGTGGACTGGGTTTCGCCGATTTGATCGATCCGTATCATCCGGTACCCGCATCTGTCGAGAAGTGTTTCAAGCTGCTCACGCGTGTAGAGACGTTCGGCATAAAACTGATCTGCGATGACACCCTTCTCCGCATGGGTAATGACTTCACGGGTCACAATACGTTCGCCGTCGTGTGCCAGTGCGCGTTCACGGCAGACAAAATGATTTTCATCGATCCACTCCCATGATCGATGTTCAAAGTGCTCGCGCATCCACTCGCCGTCGACGACATCGAGAACGATCGTCCCAATATGCACCAGTGCACGCGAAACATTTTTCAGGAGGGCCTCATCGTCGGCCTTGTGCTCAAAATAGCCGAATGAGTTTCCGAGAATCATCACACAGTGAAAAGACTTACCCGGAGGGCGGTACCTTCGGGCATCACCCTCGTGGAATGTAATCGTCAATCCTTCCTGTTTCGCCCTCTTTCGCGCCAACCTGATCAGGTAGCGCGACCGGTCAACGCCGGTGACATTCGTGAATCCCCGCCGTGCCAACTCGAGCACATGTCTCCCCTGCCCGCAGCAGAGGTCGAGGATATGATCATTCGGTTCAAGCGCCGCGATTTTGATGACCTGATCAATTTCCCGCTGAGTATTCTCCGGATTTTCAACAACATCGCCGTCCGTCTTCAGGTAAAACGAATTGAAGAGAGTTTTCCACCAGTCGGCGGGGAGATGATGCTCCAGGTCCGATACAGGGCCGAGGGTTCTAGGTCCGAGGGGAATGCTCTTCACTCTGCTGTTCTTTTTGTGATTACCGTTTGCGCTGCGCAACGTCGTGCACCTCATTATTTGTATGGAATCAAAATACATTATAAAAACGGCCGTGAAAATACACATACTAGTACAAAAATGCAAACAAATAATACCGATTCGCCACTCTTTTTTTTTAGGGAAGAAGTACGGCAAGAAATGCTCATTACTATGATAATACTTCTACTAATACTGTTTCATATTTACACAGCGGCAGAACAGGAGAATAAACCTTTGTCATTTATGGTCGTATTATATTGTTATTATACTTCTTACAACCATTGACCTTTCACATAACCGGAGCATCCGGCAGTAAATTCCTGGCAGGTTTGTTCCACATTCTCATGGCGCGGGCGGATCGGGTACTCCGACATCACAGTCGGGAGCGCCAAACCATGAAGTCAGTGATCCGGGATAGAAAGTAAAAGAGCTTGTTAAACAGGGGATGCGGGAGTATACTTCCCCAGAAACGGCAATGCCATACGGCGGTTTGTTCGTGGCAAATTCCGTGAGCAGGATACCTGCTTTCAACGGATGTTTCCGAACACGTGTCAGGTTTCATGGGAATCTCGCGATGAAGAAGCTTTTACCAGTCGTGATAGTGGTGGTTGTAGCCATTGTCTTCTGCGCGCATGCGGAGAATGAGTTTGAAATGGATTCGATTCCAACATCCGCCGGGAGCCTGAATATCACCTTTATCGGGCACGGCACCCTCATGTTCACCTTCAACGATCTTGTTATCCACCTCGACCCGTGGAGCCGTCTTGCCGATTACACCGCGCTGCCGAAGGCGGACATTGTGCTGATTACCCACGACCATGGAGATCATCTCGATCCGGAAGCCCTCAGGCATATCCTCACCGATGAAACCACGTTCATCACCACGAAACGATCATCCGAAAAAGTTCCCCTCGGCTCGGTCATGCGGAACGGGGAGAGCAGAACCGTCGCAGGAACACTGATAGAGGCTGTTCCCGCTTATACGCTCAGGGAAGTCAAGCGGGGTCAGCCCCACCCGCCCGGCGAGTGCAACGGGTATATCCTGACGTTCGCTGATACGCGGGTGTATATCGCCTCGGAAACGGAAAATATACCCGATCTGAAAGACATCCACGATATCGACATCGCATTTCTCGCGATGGACGGCCAGTTCAACATGTCACCGGAAGAGGCTGTAGCGGCAGTGCGGGTATTCAAGCCGAAAGTCATCTACCCGTACCATTACGGCAAAGCGGACCTGACCCCCTTCATTGAAGGCTTGAAGGACACGCCGGAAATCGAAGTGCGCATCAGGGATATGCAGGTCAAGAACCGCCCATAAGCCAGCAGGCACAGCCACTTACCGCAGCAGCATTTCGCCCCACCGGTGACTGATGCCGAGACCCGACGGCACCTTCTGAGACCGGTCGTAGATGCTCTTCACACCTACGGATTGGGAAATCCTTTCCCGGCATCGTCCAGAATCAACACCCAATCGTTGCCACGGCCGGCTTTCCCCGGCGGATCGAACTCTGCTTCTACGGCTCTGATGTCGATTTTACCTATCCGTACCGTATTGCCAGTGCGCGGATCGTACCACGAGGCGATCACCCAACTTCCAGATATTGAAAATATATCAATGGTAGCAGTCCTGCCGGTGGGAAAATAGACGAAGGCATAGCTGCTGTCCGCGGCCCGTGCTGCCTGTAAGTGTTCTCCTCCCTCGCCGGTAACGGATGCAATAATGGATTGTGCCGGCTGGCGTTGCAGCATAGGGCGTGATTCAACGAGTGCCCGGAGATACTGCATCTGGTACGATCCCGGCAGGTCGATGGCTTCCTGCCAGGGTGTCCGGGCACTGCTGACCGGCTCGTACGATGGCTGGAGGAACTGCCAGATGTCATGGCATCCGTACGTATGGCCGTGCGCCCCGGCGAAGACCGCCCAGTACGCCGCCTTCCTCACATCGGCATCGTCGAACCACCCGTTCTTCGGATCCCAGTTGACCGGATGGTCTTCATAGCATGGCTCGCCGTCCATGCAGGGTTTCGCCGGTACGAGGTTGTAATCGTGCGTAATCTGACGGTAGTTGCCGATATTTTTCTCGCTGTGACCGGACTGCATCATGTTGAAATCGAGCCAGGAGTCGTTGTGGAACCAGGCGGATGTACTGGTTCCCCCCCAGGTATGATACGTCATAAGGTGATTCGTATCGACCGATTTGATCCCCGCCGCCATTGCCCGCCAGATTGGGCGAAAATTGTCATCTCCGTCCTGGGGCGCCCGGTCGCCGCCCAGTATCCAGATGATATTGGGACTGTCTTTGTAACGGGTTCCCAGCCACCTACCATAGGCGAAGGCATTGTCGGCGGTGAACACAACCGGGCCGATTCCCCACTTCTTGTATACCTTGTCGCCCCAGGTGGGGAGCATGCCGATGAAGAGGTCTTTCTCCGCTGCACGGGCGACGATCCAGTCGACATGGTCCCAGTAGTCGTACGCCGCATCGCTGCCGGGATCGGCGCCGGGAGTGACACTCGGCCGCGCCGGATCGTTGTCGATGAGCGGTTTGTCGCCGTACGCGTTGGGGGTGTTCAGGCCATCGAATTCCGCCAGTGCCACCGCCTGGATGACGGTAAATTTTTTCTGGCGGCGGTTTTCGAGGTAACGCTCAGCTTCCTCGCGGTTCAGACGGTGGAACAGTTCCCATGCCGTATCGCCGAGATAGAAGAACGGCTTCCCCTCTCCGGTCACGATGAAGTGCCCATCCCCGGGGTGACCGGTCTGATGAAACACGCGCAGTCGGGGGATACTATCGGCAGACAGAGAATGAGCACCGCACAGTATCAGGAGCATTACAGACGATAGAAATTTAGCGCCTTTTCTTGTTTTCATCGATTGCACCCTCCGCAGAATGTGTATCCGGGTGGTAATGGGGGCGACGTTCTCCACTTCACACCCACACGGATTTCCGGTTGAATTGATGGAGAAGAATGCTTGAATGATACGTCGATTTACCGCCTGAAACAAGATTTTTGCATTCCTCTGCATCTATCATGTATCTCTTAACGAGCAGTGCCGGGAGAGTATTCCGACCGGGAAGTATGTTATACGTTGTAAGCAGCAAAAATACTTGTGGAATGCGGGCGGCGAGACTATACTCATAGGGAGGACAAAAGAAACTGTTAAACCGTTCGTTTCGAAGCAATAGTTGACTTTCAGGGAATATTTGGTAGTGCAGTTATTTCCAACCGGAGAACATCATGGAGAGGAAAAATTCGATTAACCGGCGCTGGTTTGTCAAAACGCTCTCGCTGACGGGTCTCAGTTTTTCGGGCATCGGCGGATTTACCGTCCCCGGACAGGCTGGAGCGGAGGATACGATTGAAACGAAACACTGGGATGTCATCGTCATCGGGGGAGGCCCCGGCGGTGTACCCGCCGCCATCGCCGCTGCCCGGAACGGCGCCCGCGTGCTTCTCGTCGAGAGTTACGGTTTTCTCGGCGGCATGGCCACGACCGCACTCGTGCTTCCGTACATGAAGTACTCAGCCGGAAACCGGTTGATCGTGCGGGGGCTGTTCGAGGAATTTCAGGATATCATGGAGGAAAACGGCGCCATCAGGCGATTCAAAGCCACGTATGAAAAACAGGTACGGCTCAATACGTTCCCGACCGACCTCGAAGACCGTGCCCACTTCGATGACGAGCCCATGAAGCACCTGCTCGACCAGTTCGTACTCGATGCGGGGATCGACCTTCTCTTGCATACCCGGGCAATCGGCGTGTTGAAGGAGGGAAACGCCATCCGTGCGGTACGGGTGTTTCACAAGGGCGGCGTCGAGCATCTGAGCGCCAACGTCTTCATCGATGCCACGGGTGATGGCGACATCGGGGCGTGGGCCGGAGCCGAGATCGAGATCGGCCGTGCCAACGATCATGCCTGCCAGCCCATGACAACATGCTTCCGCATGGCAGGGGTCGAGATCGATCGGATGCCGGACGGCAAGGAAGTCAACCGTCTCTACGACGAGGCAAAAGCACGCGGTGAGATCACCAATCCCCGTGAGAATGTCCTCAAGTTCTTCACCGTCCATCCCGATGTCATCCATTTCAATTCGACCCGCGTTATCCGAAAAACCGCGCTCGACGGCTGGTCGATGACTGAGGCCGAGATCGAGGGACGCCGCCAGGTGGAAGAGCTTGCCCGGTTTCTAAAGAAGCACATTGCGGGATTCGAAAACTCCTATCTCATGAAGATCGGTACGCAGATCGGCATCCGTGAATCACGCCGTATCATGGGGCGGTACGTTCTCACCGCCGATGATGTCATACAGGGACGGAAGTTCGATGACGGTGTTGCCTGTGGTTCATATGCCATCGATATTCACAACCCGACGGGGACAGGAACGAAGATCATCTACCTGGACGAGGGAATTTACTACCATATCCCCTACCGCTGCCTTACCCCGGTCGGTGTCGACAACCTTATCGTGGCGAGCCGCTGCATCTCGGCGACACACGAAGCACATTCCTCACTCCGGGTCATGCCGACCGTATGGGCTATCGGACAGGCCGGGGGTACCGCTGGGGCGATGTGTGTAAAGGAATCAATCACACCGGATCGGGTCGACAGCACGAAACTCATTTCGACATTGAAAGCACAGCATGCCTTCTTATAATGACGGTTACATTACGAGCGGTCGCCGCCGTCTGCAGGGAACAGTATAAAGGCAATTCCCCGCCCGGAATATCATTGATGACAGATATATGCAAACGTACAAAACGCGAATCTAATCGAGAGTGAAAGGGGCTATCATGCGTCGAATTATCAGTGTACTAATCATTTTGGTTGTTACCTGTCTGCAGGTGCCTGTCGTCTCTTCTCAGGAACTACAGACGACATCACCTGAAGCGGTGGGACTGTCGTCTGAGCGGCTCGCCCGGATCGCCCCCGCTGTTGAACGCTGGATCGCGGAAGACCGTTTCGCCGGTGCAGTAACCCTGGTCGCGCGTCATGGTAAAATCGCTCACTTCGGCGCCTACGGCATGGCTGACCGTGAGGACAAGAAGCTCATGCGTACGGATGCCATTTTCCGCATCATGTCCATGACCAAGGTGGTCACCAGTGTTGCGGTCATGATGCTCTATGAAGAAGGGCTGTTCCTGCTCGACGATCCGATCTCCGCATTCATTCCCGAATTTAAAAACCCGAAGGTCATCGTACCTGCCACGCTCGAAATTCCGGAGCACCTGGTACCGGCCAAGCGCGAGATCACCATCCGCGACCTGCTGAATCACAGCGCCGGACTGAGTTACGGCGGCGGATTGAACGCGAAGTACTATCAGGAGGCGGGGATCCGCGAACTCGGCGCTCCGGAGCACACGATCGAAGAATTCACCCGCGCGCTCGGCACCATGCCGCTCCTCTTCCACCCGGGCGAGGATTTCCAGTACAGTTACTGCGACGACGTTCTGGGCTACCTGATTGAGCTGGTCTCGGGTAAACTGTTCGACCGGTTCTTTGAAGAACGGATATTCACCCCCCTGAAGATGGTCGATACCTTTTTCTATGTTCCCGCCGGAAAGATGGATCGGTTGTCGGCGCTCTACATGCCGGGCTCGAACGGAACGCTTGATAAAAAGAGTCCCACCCCGAATGATATCGCCAGGCCGGACGAACGGAAGCACTTCTCGGGCGGCGGCGGGCTGTATTCGACAGTTGCCGACTACGCCCGGCTCTGCCAGATGCTCCTCAACGGCGGCAAATTGGACGGCGTTCGTCTCCTGAGCCGGAAAACGGTCGAGGCCATGACGACCAATTCAATCGGCCCGCTCGAAGGAAAAGTCTCGGAGGGCGGTGACAAGTGGGGCCTCGGCAGCGTAAGCGTTTGTACGGAGCGGAAGCATGTTACCGGGGTGATCTCGCAGGGCGCCTACATGAAGAGCGGGGCATATTCGACCTACTTTTGGATCGATCCGAAAGAAGACATGCTCGGTATTTTTATGACCCAAACTTCGTACGGCATGGAGATTCCGAACATGTTCAGCACCATTGCGGCAACATCCATTGTCGATTGACAGAAATGGCGTACCCGTGATTTTCCGGAATATCGCGCCGAGGGGCGGAACAAAAGAGGTGCCTGACCAGCGACTTCATTGACTGTTGAACTACCGGACTGCACGAACGACCAAACAACCGGATTGGTATCCCTGATTGTTTTCACTCGTTCGCGTAATTTTTAACAGAAGCAGGCCATAATCAGTTCGCCGAATGCTCCTGTCAAAATAATTGCATAGGTAAAAAATAGTATGGTCACAGGCATGTTGTTATT
>CAYWBT010000174.1:0-7200 GCA_964456585.1 uncultured bacterium | reverse complement strand
GGCAAACTCGTCCTCGGTGTCTGCAACGGGTTCCAGGTGCTCATCAAGACCGGTGTTATGCCGTTCCGGGTACAGTCCACCACCGATATGCGGGCAACATTGACAGTGAATGATTCTGGCAGGTTCGAGGATCGTTGGGTACACCTTACCGTCGAGACGGATTCGGTCTGTGTCTTTACGAAAAACATGCGCCCGCGGATTGAACTTCCCGTTGCCCACGGTGAAGGAAAATTTCTCTTGAAAGATACTGCAGATTTGCGAGAGCTCGAAGCTCACGGCCAGGTCGTTGTTCGCTATGTTTCGCGGGACGGTGGTGAGCCGGCCTACCCGGAAAATCCCAACGGCTCAATGGGGCACATCGCGGGAGTCTGCAACAGGAAGGGTACCATTTTCGGCCTCATGCCCCATCCTGAGCGTTTCCTCCACCGTACCAACCATCCGCGATGGACCCGTGAGGACATTCCCGAGGAAGGCGAAGGCGCGGTTTTTTTCAGAAATGCCTTTGCTTATTGCTCGGGCAGGTGAAACCGTGCACCGTTCGAGATAAGTACCCGTCTCTATCACCCGCTCTCATGAAATCCGGCGTGTACGATCCGGGAAG
Organism: uncultured bacterium; assembly: GCA_964456585.1. Classification (GTDB taxonomy): domain Bacteria; phylum Latescibacterota; class Latescibacteria; order Latescibacterales; family Latescibacteraceae; genus Latescibacter. The sequence goes on along the minus strand of CAYWBT010000174.1, from coordinate 6,599 downwards.
TACCGTATGTTCTTGCCTACCGGGTGATGCGAGAAAGCGTCTCATGCCTCGGGAAGAATACGGAAAGAAGCGAATGACGTATGGTTTGGCTGTTGCCATCGATCGGGTGAACGGAGAGAACGAACAGGGGTGATATGAACAGGGAAAAACTGAAAAAGAAAACCCTGGAAATGGTAAAATCACGTCCGGGCAAGAAATTCCGGCGACGCGAGCTGTATAACATGATGAGAAGCAAGCAGCTCGGTTACCAGGATTTCAAGCGGGTACTCGACGGGCTCGTCGAAGCCGGAGAAATCGAGCGAACCGAAGGAAGAAAGTTTGCCCTTCCGGTGCAGAAAGAAGTTATGACCGGTGTCTTTACCACGTCACGCGGTGGGCACGGTTTTGTTCGTCTGCCCGACGGTGAAACGATTTTTGTGAAGCGTGGCAAAAGTGGCGAAGCGCTCTCCGGTGATACCGTTCAAATCAGAATTCCTAAGCGCGGGCGTGTTGGCGTTTCCCGCACCGGTGTCGTTGTCAGCGTTGTCGAACGGTCGACAAAACCGGTTATCGGAATATTTGCCCGCCATGGAGCGACCGAGTATATAATCCCGCAGGACAAGGGTTTTCTGTCCAACCTGCTGATCAAGAACAGGGGAGAGTACCCCGCGCAGGAAGGTGACCTAGTGGTCTGCCGGGTGGAAATGCCGGTTCGTGGTTTTTCACGGCATATGTGCGTGGTAACCGAAGTACTCGGCGACCCGGAGGCTCCCGGTGTCGATGTGTTGACCATCATAAGACGGCATAATTTGACGGTGGTCTTTCCCGAGGAAGTGCTTCGGGAATCGGAGGTGATACCGGGTGATCTCGATGAGGATACCCTTGCGAAACGCCGTGATCTCCGCGGAACCGTTACCTTCACAATTGACCCGGTCGACGCGAAGGATTTTGACGATGCAATTTCCCTGTCGCGAACCGAAACAGGCGGGTATGAACTCGGTGTTCACATTGCAGATGTGGCGCATTATGTGAAAGATAACTCCCTGATGGACATCGAGGCGAAACGGCGGGGAATGAGCTGCTACCTGGTCGATCGTGTTCTGCCCATGCTTCCGGAGCGACTGTCAAACGAGCTGTGCAGCCTCAAGCCCGGTGTCGACAGACTGACCAAGAGCGTTTTCGCAACACTCGACGAAACCGGAGCGATCACCAGCCATGAAATCGTGAACACGGTTATCCGTTCTTCAATGCGGTTGACGTACGGGCAGGCGCAGGACTACCTCGATGGAAAAACAACCGACAGCAACGATGAAATTTCCCCGGGAATGGGAGAGGCGCTTTCGATTCTTTCGGAACTGACCGATGTGCTCTTCGCGCGCCGGACCGACCGGGGAGCGGTTGATCTTGATCTGCCGGAAACAAAGGTCGTTCTCGATGACGCGGGTAAACCGATCGATATTATCAGGCGGACGCGGGAAAAGGCGCACCGGATGATCGAAGAAGCAATGCTCCTCGCCAATACCATTACTGCCGAAGTGCTGGCAGAGAAAAAGGCCCCCTTCCTGTACCGTATTCACGACAAGCCGAGTGCTGAAAAACTGGAAACCTTCGCTGATATTGCCATGGCCCTCGGTTATCAATTCGATTCCCGAAAAGCGCATGAGCAGGAATACATCCAGGCGTTCCTCGCTTCGCTGAAGGGTGAAAAAAGCGAGCAAATACTCAACATGCTCCTCCTGCGCTCCATGAAGAAGGCCGGGTACAGTCCGCGGAATATCGGTCACTACGGCCTGGCGCTGAGTACCTACACCCATTTCACGTCACCGATCAGACGGTATCCCGACCTGATCGTGCATCGTCGGCTTGATGATGTCATACTAGGAAACGGCGGCGGTATTGAGCACGATTTCGGCTATTACGAGGACCTTGGCAACGAGTTGACAGAGCAGGAGATAACCATTGATAACGCCGAACGCGACAGCATTAAGATGAAGACGGCGGAATTCATGGAGAAACACATCGGAGAGGAATTCGAGGGCGCCGTTTCCGGAATCATTCCGATCGGTGTTTTCGTGAGGCTCGACAGGTTTTTCGTCGAGGGCCTCATTCATGCCGCGACACTGGATGACGACTACTACGAGATGGAGCCCGGCGGTGTGGTCATGTCCGGACGACATCGTGGCAGGCGGTTCACCTTTGGTGATCACCTGAGGGTTGTGGTGATATCAGTAGTCAAGGAACGCGGAGAGGTGAATTTTGCCCTGGTTGAACGGCTCGATGGAAAGAAGAAGAGGAAGAAAAAGTGAATAATCATACGCTCCGCGAATACGTGGGATCGATTCACATACACTCCTATTATTCCGACGGGCATGCTACGATTCCCGAGATCGCCAAGATTGCATACAATACCGGACTCGATTTTCTTCTGTTCAATGACCATATGACCCTCGATCCGCTCCGGGACGGTATGCAGCGCTGGTATGACTCGGTTCTCGCCATTATCGGATACGAAATCAACGATGACAGTAACAGGAATCACTACCTTGTGTATGGTCTCAAAAAGATTCTGCCGGACAACCTGTCGGTGTACGAGTATGTCAAATCGGCGCACGATTCCGGTGCGGTGGGATTCATCGCACACCCTGATGAAAAACGCTCGTCGCTCCCCGCGCATCCGCCGTACCCTTGGGTGGCATGGGACGCCGAGGGATTTGACGGCATAGAGATATGGAATCATTCTTCCGAATGGCTCGAGAGCCTGACACCGTTGAACAAATATTTCAGAATCTGGCATCCGCTCAAGTACCTCGAAGGTCCCGGAGAGGAAATCCTCGCCCGCTGGGACGAGTTGAACAGGACACGGGTGGTTGCCGGTATCGGTGGAACCGATGCCCATGCATATCCGTATAAGATAGGGCCGTTGACAGTACGGATTTTCAGGTACAAGGTGCTCTTCAAGGGCATCAGAACCCATGTGCTGCTGGACGAGGAGTTGACCGGTGACGTCGAGCGGTCGGTCGCGGTAATCCTGCAAGCGCTCAAGAATGCACGTTGTTTCATATCCCACCATCGCTGGGGAGATGCCCGGGGATTCAGGTTTTACGCGCTCACCGGAAATACCCGGTGGCTGATGGGCGACACGGTGACGGCTGAGCAGGTGCAGTTCACGGTTGAATCGCCTGCGTCGGGGCATATTTCACTTCTGAGAGACGGGCAGGTGGTCGCCACCTCGAACGGTACCGCATTATCATATGTGACCGAGGCGAGCGGTGCCTACCGTGTTGAGATCAAGAAAAAGCAGAACAAATCATGGATATTCTCAAATCACATTCGTTTTCAGAGGACAACGAAAGGATGATACGACCAGGGAAACCGTCACACAGCTGTTCATCGTACCGGGAAGACAACATGCAGTGCACCTGGGACAAGCCGGGAGAAGAATGCGGTGTCTTCGCCATCTACGGGCATCCGAATGCGGCAGAGATGACCTACCTGGGGCTCTACTCACTCCAGCACAGGGGACAGGAGTCAACCGGTATTGTCACCTCCGACGGCAACGACGTATACTACCATAAAGATAAAGGGCTGGTCAGCGAAGTGTTCGGCGATCAGGGGATTTTCAAGTATCTCTCCGGGCGGAATGCAATCGGTCATAACCGCTATTCCACCACCGGTTCCAACTCGATCATCAATGTCCAGCCGTTATTGTCAGCCGACCGTGATGGCCCGATCGCGGTGGGGCACAACGGTAATCTTACGAACACGCGGGAGTTGTATGATGACCTTGTTAAGCAAGGCGCGATATTTCAGACGACGCTCGATTCGGAAGTGATCGTTCATCTCACCGCCATGTCAAAGCGGGGGACGTTCGAGGAGCGTCTCATCGAAACCCTGAAGAAGGTGTCGGGCGCGTACTGTCTCGTTCTCCTCACCAAGGACAGCGTCATAGCGGCGCGCGATCCCCTCGGTTTCAGGCCGCTCTGTCTCGGGAAGGTCGATGATGCCTGGGTGGTTGCCTCTGAGACGTGTGCCCTCGATATCATCAATGCCGAATATATTCGCGATGTGGAGCCTGGTGAGATCATTATCATGAACAGGCATGGCCTTCAATCGATCAAACCGTTCAAGACGGGGAGAAGGGCATTCTGTGTATTCGAGTTCATTTATTTTTCGCGTCCGGACAGCTACATTTTCGGTGAGTGTGTGGATAAGACGAGGAGAAAGCTCGGTCAGATACTGGCCATCGAACACCCCGTGGACGCCGATATTGTCATCTCGGTGCCCGATTCGTCAAACACGGCGGCACTGGGATATTCCCAGGAATCGGGGATACGGTTCGAAATAGGCCTCATTCGTAATCACTACATCGGCCGTACCTTCATTCATCCGAGCCAGGTGACGAGGGATCACAGCGTTCGCATCAAGTTTAACGCGGTCAAGGGAGTGATCGAGGGGAAGCGGATTGTAGTTGTCGACGATTCGGTTGTGCGCGGCACGACGTTTAAAAAGCTAACGGGACTTCTGCGCAACGCGGGGGCGAAGGAAGTTCATCTCAGGGTGAGCTCGCCGCCGATAATTTCACCCTGCTATTACGGTATGGATTTCCCGACGCGGGAGGAGTTGCTCGCTTCCAGTGAGAGTGTTGAGAATATACGACGCTTCCTGAATGTCGATTCGATTGGGTATCTCTCCCTTGAAGGATTACTGATGAGCATGCCCGATGGGGGAACTTCCTATTGCCACGCATGCTTTTCCGGAAAGTATCCAACCGACCTTCCCGCGACAATCACCAAGACGAGCCTGGAAGATGGTGCGGCACAGTCCCACATCATCGATGCGCTCTCATTGCGATACGGGAAGTAGGGATGTCATGGCTGACCTTGCCGTGCCGGCTCCTCTGCCGGGTGGAGTGAAACGTGATACAGATTAATCAGTATGTATGTGACCTCTGCGGAGCCTGTATCGGCGTATGTCCCGTGGATGCGATCGCAATCGAATTTCAGGCGCTCATCTTCGACCACGTCGTCTGTATCGATTGCAGGAATTGTGTTAAGGTGTGTCCGGTCAGGGCGCTTTCGGAAAACAGCAGGAAAAACGATGAGTGAATTTGACCTGGTGATAGTTGGCGGCGGCCCTGCGGGTTCCATGACCGCCCTGAAAGCTGCCGAGCAGGGATATGCCGTTCTCATGGTGGAACGTGATAACACCATCGGAAGTCCCGTGCGGTGCGCCGAGGCGGTTGACCGGAAGGGATTGATCGAATTCTTCGAGCCTGATGCTTCCTGGGTCTCCAGTACCATTAAGGGTTATGCACTTGTCGCGCCCGACGACACCATGGTGGAAATAAATAGCGGCGATTGCGAGGGGTATATCCTCGAACGGCTTATCTTCGATCGCATGATAGCCGAAAACGCGGCCGGTGCCGGGGCGGTCGTTATGACCGGGACTGAAGCAGTGGGATTGTCGGAGTACCAGGGCGGGAGACGAACGATCACGCTCCGGAACGACGAACGGGAGTGGACGGTCAAAGTCCGCATCGTCATTGCGGCGGACGGTGTCGAATCACGTGTTGCACGCTGGGCCGGTCTAAAGACGCATGCGGCGCTGCACGATATGGAAACCTGTGCACAGTATGTCCTGGCCGGGATACCATTCGATCCGCATCGGTTTCACATGTATTTTACCCGCGAATTTGCTCCCGGAGGGTATGCCTGGGTATTTCCGAAGGGTCCACGGACGGCAAATGTCGGTCTGGGAATTTCCGGTGACAATACCGCTGAAACATGCCCGCGCCGTTACCTTGATGCATTTATAGCACGGCACTTCCCTGGTGGATCGGTGGTTTCGAAGACGTATGGCGGTATTACCTGTTCGGGGGGGATTTCCTGCATGGTTGCGGATGGACTCATGGTTGCAGGTGATGCGGCACACATGGCGAATCCCTTTACCGGTGGTGGCATCGTTAATGCCATGATCGCTGGATCGCTTGCGGTACAGACTGCCGACGAAGCAATGAAAAGGGGAACAACCGAGCGATCAGCCCTTGCCCCCTATGAAAAAAGATTTAACAAGCGCATCGGAAAAGAAAACCGCCTCTTCTACAAGATTAAAGAAGGAATTATGGATATTCCTGATGAACAGTTCAACCGGATCGCTCACGAGATCGTCCGCCTGCCGATAGAGAAACGTACCCCTGTTCGCGTTCTTCAGTCCGCGCTCCTCAAGCAGCCAAAACTTCTCCTGCTTCTTGCCAAGGTGATTTTGTGAACGAGTATGATACCGATCGTGCATCGTGCACAGCGCATCTCGGCTGGTTTTCATTGAAAAAAAGTAATAGTTTTCGTATATTATTAGTTTGCGAAAATAATATAAAGACGGATACTCAACTATGACACGGATGGACCGGGCGAAAACAGGCGAGATCGTTCAGGAATTCGACACTGTCGCCCTGAAGGAACATACAACGGCGGAGACTATACGAGCGGGGATTGCCCGGGGGGAAATCACCCTCTGCAACAGTACCGTTCGAGCGATAGATCCGGTTGCTATCGGCCATGGGCTCAGGATCAAGGTGAATGCCAACATCGGGACCTCGTCCGATGCTTCCTCTATCGATGAAG
>CAYWBT010000173.1:0-7298 GCA_964456585.1 uncultured bacterium | reverse complement strand
GAGATGTTGAAGGAATCAGGTGCATCAGATGCCGTGGCTGTCCAGATTGGCGGTCCTTCCGGACAGATGATAGCCGAGAATGAATTTGACCGTACAATCTGCTACGACGATCTGGCGACCGGCGGCTCGATCATGATTTTCGGACCGGACCGGAATATACTCGAGGTCGTTCACTACTTCATGGAATTTTTCATCGAGGAGAGTTGCGGTTACTGTACTCCCTGCAGGGTCGGAAATGTTCTTATGATGAGCTATCTCGAAAAAATTATGAACGGCAGGGGAGAACCCGCCGACCTCCAGATTCTTGAGCAGCTCGGGGAAACTATCAAACTCGCGAGCCGTTGCGGATTGGGGCAGACCTCACCGAATCCGATTCTGACAACATTGAAAAATTTCCGCCCAGTCTACGAAGCTCTGGTGAAGGAAGACACGGACGGATTCCAGCCGTCGTTCGATATAAAAGCAGCTCTTGATGATTCCGAAGAAATAGCGGGTCGCACATCAGTTCATTTCACCGAATAGAGGGTAAAACATGAGTACTACATTCACGTTCACGATCGATGCGGTTGAAGTAACCGCCAGCCGTGGTCAGACAATCATGGAAGCGGCTGATACTGCCGGGATTTATATCCCCCGACTCTGTGCCTTCGAGGGCCTCACTCCGCACGGCAGCTGCCGGGTGTGCACCGTGCTTGTCAATGGTCGTCCCCAGGCTGCATGCACCCAGCCTGCCGCTCCTGGTATCGTAGTTGAAAACGACACCGAAAAACTGAAAAACATTCGTAAACAGCTCGTTGAGATGCTCTTCGTCGAGGGAAATCACTTTTGTATGTTCTGCGAAAAGAGCGGAAACTGCGAATTGCAGGCGATGGCATATAGGCTTGGTATTTTTGCCACCACACTACCGTACCAATTCAAAACCAAGGAAGTCGACGCATCCCATCCGGACATTTTCATCGACCGCAACCGCTGCATCCTGTGCGGTAGGTGCGTACGCGCCTCACGCGATCTCGACGGGAAGAACGTGTTCCAATTTGTGGGACGCGGCCGGGAAAGGAAAATCGCAGTGAATGCAAAGGCCAGACTAGTTGATACCGATCTGGATATTACCGATAAAGCAGTCAATGTCTGTCCGGTCGGTGCCATTCTGCGCAAGCGTATCGGCTATAAAATACCCGTTGGCGAGCGTATCTACGACCACGAACCAATTGGATCTGATATCGAGAAAAAGTAGCTATTCCGATAACGAAACAAGGAGCAAATAAATGGAAAAACCGAAGATTGCAACCACTTCTCTGGCAGGATGTTTCGGCTGTCATATGTCGCTGCTCGATATTGATGACCGGATACTGAAACTCATAGAGTTGGTTGATTTCGATAAATCGCCGGTGAATGATATCAAGGAATTTACCGGCCGCTGTCTCGTCGGCCTCATCGAGGGAGGATGCGCAAACGAAGAGAACGTCCGGGTGCTCCGGGATTTTCGGAAGCACTGCGATATTCTCATCTCTTTGGGAGACTGCGCCACCATGGGCGGTCTGCCCGCCATGCGCAACATGATTCCACTGAAAGAGTGCCTTGAAGAAGCGTACCTGAACGGCCCCACGGTCTATAATCCGAGCGGCCAGATACCGAACGATAAGGAGATACCGCTCCTTTTGGACAAGGTGTATCCCTGTCACGAAGTTGTGAAAATCGATTACCATCTTCCCGGGTGTCCCCCATCAGCAGACACCATCTGGGAGACACTGAACGCGCTCCTGAATGGCAAGCCGGTTGATTTACCGTACGAATTAATCAAATACGATTAAGAAAGCTCTAATGAGGAGATAAAGGCATGACAATGGAGAGTAAAAAATCAAAACGAGTTATTATAGAACCGGTAACACGGGTTGAGGGGCATGGTAAAGTATCCCTCCTGCTCGATGATGCCGGGAAAGTGCAGCAGGCGCGACTGCATATTGTCGAATTTCGTGGTTTCGAGCGATTCGTGCAGGGTCGGCCTTACTGGGAAGTGCCCGTTCTCGTTCAGCGGCTGTGTGGAATCTGCCCGGTCAGTCACCATCTCGCCGCGGCAAAAGCCATGGATGTGATCGTCGGAGCACGGCAACTGACACCAACCGCCGAAAAAATGCGTCGGCTCATGCACTACGGACAGTTTTTGCAGTCACATGCACTGCACTTCTTTCACCTGTGCTCGCCCGATCTGCTCTTTGGATTCGATGCCGATCCCGCAATCAGAAATGTGATTGGTGTGGCAAAGAAATTCCCCGAACTTGCCGTACAGGGCGTCATGATGCGCAAATTTGGCCAAGAAATCATCAAGGCAACTGCCGGAAAGAAAATCCACGGTACCGGCGCGATTCCCGGCGGTATCAACAAGAACCTGTCGATTGCCGAGCGTGATTCCTTCTTAAAAGACATCGACCAGATGATAGAGTGGGCGCGCGGTTCGGTGAAAATCGCACGTGATTATACTATTGAGAACCTTGAGCAACTGAAGGACTTCGGGTCGTTTCCCTCCAATCATCTCTCCATCGTTCGCGATGACGGTGCGCTTGACATCTATAACGGCAATATCCGGGCGGTCGATGCTGAGGGCAACCGGATCGTGGATGATGTCAACGACCAGAATTATCAGGATGTCGTCGCCGAGGAAGTTCGACCCTGGTCCTATATGAAGTTCCCGTTCATTAAGGAAATCGGCCCGGAAAACGGCTGGTACCGCGTTGGTCCCCTGGCACGAATCAACACCTGCGACTTTATCGATACGCCGGAAGCGGAAAAGGAGCGTAAGGAATTCATGGCACTCACCGATGGCAAGCCGAATAATATAACGATGGCATACCATTGGACGAGAATGATTGAAGTGCTTCATTCGGTTGAAAAGATCAGGGATCTCCTGAACGATTCCGACCTCCAGGGAACCGATCTGGTCACCACCGGCGAACGGCGTGACGAAGGAGTTGGTATCATCGAGGCGCCCCGTGGGACACTCTTCCACCACTATCGTGTCAATAAAGATGACCAGGTGGTGATGGCGAACCTGATCGTGTCTACTACCAGTAACAACGAACCGATGAATCGTGCTGTTCAGCGGGTAGCCGAAGATAAGCTCTCCGGAAATGAGATCACCGAGGGGCTCCTGAACAGCATCGAGGTTGCGATTCGCGCGTATGATCCCTGCCTCTCCTGCGCAACGCACGCAATGGGTCAGATGCCGCTTGCGGTCGAATTACATGATGCAGGCGGACACCTGCTTGACAGGAAAGTGAAAGATTGACACACATGGTTGACACAAAGGTACTGGTAATCGGGTACGGAAACCCGGCGCGCGGAGACGACGGTCTTGGACCCGCAGCCATCGAGGCCATTGAGAAACTCGATATTGGCGGGATTACAGTCGATGCCGATTACCAGTTAACCGTCGAAGATGCGGCCCAGGTGGCTGAACATGATGTTGTAATCTTCATTGACGCCGCCATGACGGGGAACGTGCCGTATTCCTTTACCCGCCTGGAGCCGAAATATCAGGACAGCTTCAGCAGCCATTCGATTGAACCAGCCGCCGTACTGGGATTGGCGAAAAATCTGTTTCACGCACATTCGGAAGGATACCTGTTGGGGATACGGGGCTATTCTTTTCCCATGTTCACCGAGACCCTTACCGAAAAGGCGCGTGAGAATCTAATCCAGGCGATTGCGTTCCTGGAAACAGCGTTGCAATCTGGTTCTCTTCATCAGGCGGTCGAACAATAGAAAATTCTTTCAAACAATAAATCGTGAGGTCAGAACATGAAAGATGGGAAGTTTGTAATTTTATGTATCGATGATGATCCTGATGTATTGGATGCACTTCGTATTTTTCTCGAGCATAACGGGTACGTCATGGCCGAAGCCAAGACTGCGGAGGAAGGCTTGAAGCGCTATAAGGAAGATCCGCCCGATTTCATGCTCGTTGACCTGATGATGGAGGAAGTTGACGCTGGCAGAAATTTTGCCAAGGAACTCCAGATACTGAATAACGAAGCGCCAGTCTACATGCTCTCCTCAGTCGGTGATTCGCTGGCTATGAACATTGACTACACAGAACTTGGCCTTACGGGTGTTTTTCAGAAGCCGGTTGATTTCAACAGCCTCCTGGTCACGCTGAAAACCAAATTGAAGAAATAATGGTAGTCCTTACACGATTAGAGTCAGACAAGGTTAACCGTGCAACTTTGAAAATGTGGTTAACCTTTTCTGCTTTTGGCCGATGTGCAGTGCATGATCATTATTGTTTCTTGATTAAAAGATACATTTCTGTTTTATTACGTAGTATAATTCCTGTGAAGGAGTATCAGCATGTGCCTTGCGGTACCGCTTAAGTTGTCCCACATCGCACCCGATCATGCGACCGGAACCGTCGAGGTCAACGGTTCCCCTTTAAACATCGGGCTTGACCTGGTTCCGGAAGCCGAGATCGGCGGGTATGTTCTCGTCCATGCCGGCATGGCGATAGAACTCCTTGAAGATGAAGACGCACACGCGATTTTGGATTCGTACGAAAAGTATGTCCATACCGTCGACCAATTCACCCCCGGGGAGATTATTCCCGATGCAGGATAACCCGTTCCGCAGCAGAGAAATCGTCCGTGAACTAACCGCCGCTCTCGCCGAAGCTGCCGAAGGACTCCCGCCGTTAAAAATCATGCACGTATGCGGTACCCACGAACACGAAATAAGACGTCACGCACTCCGTCAACTGTTCCCGGATAACATCACACTCATCGCCGGCCCCGGCTGTCCGGTCTGCATCACGCCTGCATCGGTGATTGCAACGGCTATCGAGCTGGCGCTCCTTCCCGACAAGCCGATCGTGTGCACCTACGGCGACATGGTGCGCGTGCCGACCGCTTCCGGCTCACTCCTCGACACTCGCGGAAGCGGCGCGGACGTTCGGGTCATCTACGGTGTTCGTGAAGCACTGAAGACCGCCGAGGAAAATCCCGACCGCATGATTATCTTTTTCAGCGTCGGCTTCGAGACGACGGCGGCTCCGGTCGCGGCGCTGCTCAGGACCGATGTTCCGAAAAATTTCCTGATTTATTGTTGCCATCGGTACGTTCCCACCGCAGTAGAAGCACTCGCTGCCGGTGACGACGGGACGATTGCTGGCTTTTTGCTTCCCGGTCATGCAACGGTTATTACGGGAACAGGGCCCTATGAATTTTTGCCGCGTGATTACCACCGTGCAGCGGCGCTGTCCGGATTCGAACCGGTCGATATTCTCACCGCACTGCTTTCAATCGTCCGCCAGATCAGGCAGGAACAATTCGAAGTGGCGAACTGCTACCGACGCGCTGTTCGCGACACGGGAAACCTGAAAGCACAGGAAGCGCTCGCCGAAGTCTTTGATCTCGTGGATGCGTCTTGGCGCGGTATCGGCATCCTGCCCAAAACGGGATTCGAATTGAAGGAACGCTATCACCATCTCGATGCCCCCGCATACTATTCCCTTGAAGAGGTGCCGATGGAAGATGTCATGCCCGGCTGCATCTGCCATCTGGTGCTGACAGGGCGCAAGGTTCCCGGAGACTGCGGTCTCTTCGGCAACGCCTGCATACCGACCAATCCCCAAGGCCCCTGCATGGTGAGCGCCGAGGGAACCTGCCGTGCCCATTACCTGTTTCCGGAGTTTAACGATGCATAATGACACCGTCCGTCTTGCCCATGGTTTCGGCGGTAAGCTGACCCAGGACCTCCTCGATACTGTGATCTTCCCCGCCCTCACCGGTGAGAGTGGACACGCGGTCACTCTCGATGCAGCAGTTTTGAAAGATCTCATTCCACCGGTGGTCGTCTCCACGGACAGTTATACCATCTCCCCCCGCTTTTTCCCGGGCGGAGATATCGGAAAACTGGCGGTGGCCGGCACTGTCAACGATGTTGCTATGATGGGAGCACTCCCGGCGTACCTCGCGCTCGGATTAATCATCGAAGAAGGGCTGGCGATAGACGAACTGAGGAAGATTGTCGAATCGATCGGCACCGTTGCCCGGACAGCGGGAATCAGGGTGGTGACCGGCGACACGAAAGTTGTTGAAAAAGGCGTTATTGATGGTATATTTATCAATACGACCGGTTTCGGCAGCCAGCGTTGCAGGAATCTCGGCCCCGAATACCTCTGTGAGGGTGATGTAATCATCATATCCGGCACGGTCGGAGATCACGGCGCCGCAATTCTGAATGCCCGTGAAAACCTCGGATTTTCACAGACGTTGCTCAGCGACTGTGCATCCCTCGGCGCGATGATGGCACGTGTGTGGGATGCCGCCGGGGAACACCTCCATGCCCTTCGCGATCCGACACGGGGAGGTGTGGCAGCGACGCTCAACGAGTTTGCAGTGGACACCGGTCTCGAATTGCATATGTATGAGGAATCACTTCCAATACGTCCCGAGGTTGGCTCATTTCTCGAAATTCTCGGGCTGGACGTGCTGACACTCGCAAACGAGGGCAAGGCGATAATCTTCGTGGCACCGCCAGCTGTTGAAAATGTGCTGAACGTTCTGCACGATGATCCGAATGGAAGAGATGCCGCGGTAATCGGGTATGTTGACCGGTCGCCGAAACACGGCCGTGTGATCATGGAAACAGCCATCGGTACGCGGCGAATCATTGAAATGCCTGTGGAGGAGGGGTTTCCCCGTATTTGCTGATGCATGAAGCTTCGATAACACAATCGATCATCGATTCGGTTCTCGCAACCCTCGAAGGTGAAGATGTCAGCGGGACTGTCACGGCAGTCAACGTGACGGCAGGCGTCTGCCAGGGACTGATACCCGAATCGATGCAGATGTTTTTTGACATGCAGAAACCCGGTACGCCGCTTGAGCATGCAGAGCTCATTGTAGCCGTTCAGGGGATGGTTGCCCGTTGTTCCCGGTGCGAAAAGGAGCACGTACTCGACGTTCCGAACATGTTCTGCCCAACGTGCGGGGAGCCGATGACTCTCGTACGGGGAAAGGAAATACTGATTTCTTCGATAGAGGTGGATGATGAGTTCGAAAAAGATATCGATTAATCGGGACCCGCGCGAAGAGAAGAAGCTGATCGCACAAGACATACGGGAAAAGCTGGCCGAGCGTGGTATACTGGCAGTCAACCTGGTCAGCTCGCCCGGCAGCGGAAAAACCACTCTCCTGGAAAGAACCCTTCCCGATCTCTCGAAATATCTCCGCCTGGCAGTCATCGAGGCTGATACCGCTACCCGGAATGATGCCGACCGACTCGAATATGTCGGACTTTCAGTCGAG
>CAYWBT010000172.1:0-7412 GCA_964456585.1 uncultured bacterium | reverse complement strand
CAAATCGTCGAAAAAGTAGTCACAAACCGGTTTTCGGGCAAAAAAAGAAGGAATTACGCCTTCACGTAATCCCTTTAGTATCAACCGCTTATTTTGGTGGAGCTAGTCGGGATCGAACCGACGACCTCTTGACTGCCAGTCAAGCGCTCATCCCAGCTGAGCTATAGCCCCACCCGAAACACAAATATACAAACTCAATCACACTTTGTCAAAGTATTTAATAGCCCGCCTCTCCCTTTTACCTTGACAATGAAAGCATGATCTCCCTACATTGCGGCTATGTTTTTCGTTGGTAAAAGAGAATAATATGGCAAGGAGGAAACACACAGATGAAGAAAACCGCTCACGTTGTGGCAGCCGTCAGTCTCGTCCTGATTTCCATGGCGGTATTTATACCCGCCGTATCGGGTGCAAACCATGTTCCGCGCTTTACCTGGGAGGTTCGCGGCGGTGTGGTGAACGCTGAGCAGTGGATATATGACAGCGATGAACCAATTGCCCTGTTTGAGAACCGTACAGTTGAACAGCCGGCAGAAATGTTGATGTTCTTTAACCGTGTGCCCCGGCCGATTGTCCTCAGGAAGGTGAAGCTCGCACCCGGTGGTAAGGAGATGGTGGACTGTATTCAGCTCTTCTGCAAGTGCGGAGCGGTTATCACCGATCAGCTCGTGGGTCTCGATGTCACGGGGCAGGGTACCGATCGCCTCGTGGTAACCTTTGTTACCCGGGACAAATGGAACGTTGCCACTTCGACACGCGTGCTTACCCTGACCTACGATAATGAGAAGGGTTCTTACGTGTATGACTTCACCGGGAATCTCGTGTTTAACAGTCCCGAGTTGTTCAACGGTTCTGCGGTGGCGTTTGAATTCTCCGATCCGTGGTTTACCGGGTGTCCCGGTCCGGCGCTGGAGTTTCCCGGCATGTGGGAAAAACGCTACCAGACCTTCATCTGGGAGTCGAATGACGGGACGGTGAAAACCGCGGGGATCAACCACTTTACCACATCCTGTAAGAGTGGCGCGCTGAAGCCTGACGGTATGTTTTTAACCGCCTACGAGCCGGATGGCAATCCGGCGATACAGTTTGTCGGGGAAACCGCCCGGAAGTCTAATGTCAGCATCTGCTGGTGGGGATATGATTATCACCTGACCATGAGGGTGAGTCCCGATGAGCTGTTTGAACCGATACCGATCCACTTCCGGATATTCCAATGTCCCGATGCCGTAGTGAAGAGCCTCCTGAAGAAGGGAGTCGCCATGAAAGTCGGGCCCAATGAATGGGGTGGGGACTCTGAATACCCGGTATATGAGCGGATTTCGAGCTTCGATAAGGGGCTGCGCCTCGATGGGCACTATATGGGTGATATCGATCCGTTTCCGTGGACGAAAAGTGGTGAGGGCGCTTCCTGGGATAAAACCTTCGGCCGGAACGATACCTACAGCATGAAAATCATGCGCGCGAATCCCGGCCTGACCCGCTGGCAGACATTCCAGGGAGATGGCGAAGGCTATTTTACCGAACCATGGACGCCCTGCAAGGGATACCGGGTCTCCTGTTATGTAAAGACCGAAGCGTTACAGGGACGCGGTTCCACCCTGGCGCTCCAGTACCATATACCGAATTCGGCGCAGCAGTTTCCCATTGTGACCGCACGTCGGGTGTCCGGAACCAGTGATTGGACGAGGCTGGAAGCCGAACTCGGCCCGCCGTACCCGTACCCGCCGGAAATCGGCTGTGTTATGATCATGCTTCAGCAGGATGGTAGTGGGAAAACCTGGTTCGACGACCTGGAAGTTGTCAGGTTGAAATAGCTCTCCTGCTTTTAGACGAGTTGGTGTGGGTGAGAATTGGTAACGTGATGAGGATTCAAGTATGAATTTACAATCCCTTTGCCTGGTGGTGATGCTTCTGGGCGGGTCGGTTATTTCCCCGAACGTGGGAAGTGCGACGGATAACCATGTGCCGTCTTTCACCTGGCAGACACGCGGGGGTGTTGTCAACGCCGAGCAGTGGATATATGATGACGATACTCCCATCGCTCTGTTTGAGAATCGGACAGTCGAGCAACCGGGGGAACAGCTTCTATTCTTCAATAAAGTTCCACGTCCTCTGGTTCTCCGCAAGGTGAAACTCACGCCGGATGGTATTCCGCTCGTTGATGGCATCCAGCTGTACTGTACGTGCGGTGATGTGGTGACCAACCAACTCGTCGGTCTTGATATTGCGGGGGAGGGTACCGACCGGCTCGTGGTAACGTTTGTCACATGCGACAGGTATAAGGTGCTCACCTCGCGGCGGGTGCTCACCCTGACCTATAATCCTGCTGCGGGTTCGTATATCTATGATTTCGACGGTGAACTGCTGTTTGACAGCCCGGAATTTTTCAACGGCGCCGCCATCTCTGTCGAGTTTTCCGATCCCTGGTTCGTCGGCTGTCCCGGCCCGGCGGTAGCATTCCCCGGTATGTGGCAAAAACGTTATCAGCATTTTATATACGAAGCTGCCGATGGTGAAACGAGCATCATCCCCATCAACCACTACATCACCACGCACAAGGGCGGAATCAAACTGGAAAGCGACACCGAATTCAGCACCGCCCGTGTACCGGATTTCAGCGAGATGCAAAAAGATGGCATCTGGCTCGAGGACGGCGGCATGTTCCTCACTGCCTACGAGCCGGACGGTAATCCCGCAATACAGTTTATTGGGGAAACCGCCCGCAAGTCTTCCATCAGCATCTGCTGGTGGGGATATGACTTTCACCTGTCACGGCGGATAGTTCCGGATGAGTTGTTTGCTCCTGTACCGATTCATTTCCGGATTTTCCAGTGTCCGGATGAAAAGGTTCAGGAACTGTTGAAACGGGGGAAAATGCCGGCGCTCAAACCCGGCGAGCGTGGAGGCAGGGAAGAATACCCGGTATACGAACGGATTTCGAGTTTCGATAAGGGATTACGGCTCGATGAAAGTTACCCGGGAGAAGTCGATCCTTTCCCCTGGGAGTTTAAAGGCTCGGGTGCTTTCTGGGATAAGACATTTGGTCGCACCGATTCGTTCAGCCTGAAAATTGACCGGGGTGATGAGGGATTGACCCGTTGGCAGACCCTGCAGGGCGATGGGGAGGGGTTTTTTGCCGAACCATGGACCCCCTGCAGCGGTTACCGAGTCTCCTGCTGGGTAAAAACCGACGGGGTGACCAGCCGCGGTTCCACCCTCGCCGTGCAGTATTATGTGCCGCATCCGCCGCAGGCACATCCGGTCTCAACTGCGAAACGGCTCACCGGTACGCATGACTGGACAAAGCTCGAAATCGAGGTGGGGCCACCAGCTCCCTATCCACCGGTCACCGGGGTGCTCATGATTATGCTCCAGCAGGACGGTGGCGGCACCACCTGGTTTGACGACCTCGAGGTTCAGCCAATCCGGTAGTGCCGTGGTGATAGACGATTATCAGTCGCCGGAGCCCATGCGCATCGGGAAGGGTATGACGTCCCTGATGGATTCCATATCGGTCAGGAGCATGACAAGACGGTCGATACCGTAACCGACACCGCCTGTCGGTGGCATACCGCAGGCGATGGCGTGGACGAAATCCATATCCATCGGATGGGCGACGTAGTCCTTGCCCATTTCCTTTTTCTTTCCGTCATCTTCAAGTGAACGCTGTGCCATAAAGCGGTCATACTGCTCTATCGGGTCAGTAAGCTCACTGTATGCGTTGCCGATCTCGAATCCGGCGATGTGTGGCTCGAAGCGTTCGACAAAGCTCGGGTTACCGCGCTTGACCTTGGTGAGGGGCGATATATCACGCGGGTGATCACAGAGGAAACAGGGGTTCCAGAGCCGGTCAGACTGCTCGAGTTCATGTTCCACCACGTCCATCACCAGCGCGCCGAGCGGTTCCGCCGCGAGTGTTTTACGGTACTGTTCCCGTGCAATCCCAATGAACGACAGTTTCTCGTCGGACATTACGCTGTCGATGCGCTCCTCGAGTGCGGCGCGGTCGATTGCATCCATCTCGCAGCCGAACAACTCGCCGATAATGTCCGGAATACGGATGCGTTTCCAGGGAGGCGTCAGATCGATCTCCCTGCCGTTGTACGTTATCCGCAATCCACCCGTTATGTGTTCGACGACGTGGCAGGTGAGTTCCTCGAACCGTGTCATCTGCTCTTCGTAATCGGTAAACGCCTCATACCACTCCATGAGGGTAAACTCCGGGTTGTGGGTCGCATCGATCCCCTCGTTCCGGAAACATTTCGCAATAGCGAATACCCGGGGAAAGCCGCCGATGATGTATCGCTTCAGGGGCAGTTCGAGCGATACGTTGAGGTAGACTTCCTGCCCGCCGAGCGCCCATACGTTGGTCTTGAACGGACGCGCGTCCGCACCGCCGTAGACCAGCTCGAGTGAAGGGGTGTCTACTTCCAGAAAATCCTTGTCCTCCATGAAGCGGCGGATCAGTGAAATGATCCGCGACCGGGTTTCAAACCGCTTGACCGATTCGGGATCGGTGATCCAGTCCAGGTAGCGTTTCTGCCGACGTACCTCGATGTTTGAGAGTGTGTAGCTTGTGGTTCCGTCGTGTATCTTCCCAAACGGGACGTCCGCGACTGCTTTGCCGAGAAGCTCGATGTTTGAGACCATGATAGTGGGTTCACCGGTTTTCGTTCGAAACATCCGGCCGGTCACTCCGATCCAGTCACCGATATCGAGGTTCGCCAGAAGCGCAACCGTTTCCTCGGACGATTCGCCCGCGCGGACATAAAGCTGAATTTTCCGCCCGCGGTCGATGATGTCGAGAAAGCGCGATTTCCCCATCTTTCGGGATGAGAGGAGACGGCCGTAACAGGTTATGGCTGTCTGTGATTCCTCGAGGGATTCGAAATTTTCATGGAGCTCATTGATGGTATGAGTGACGGAAAACGAGTACGGGTACGGATTAATCCCTTCGCCGTACAGTTTCTCACGCTTGGCGAGACGGTGTTCCTGGAAAAAGTCCGGGTGATTGGCCATGTTGATATCCTCTATCGAGATGTTCATTCGGAAATGCCGTGCGAACCGATGCAATGAACACAACACTCGCGACACCGGGCGTTGCGCTGATTATGCACTACAAATATAAGGAAAATAAGGCGTTAATTCAAGGCTTGTGTGCAACGACCCTTGTCCAGAGTCTCTGCGTGTGTCGGATTAGAATACAATAAGCTGATAAAAAATAGCACATAACATCAATCTTTGAACTGCGGCCGCTCGTGTGTCGACTACCGGCAACCGTTCGGCCTATCTCCCGAATCTTCGGTCAAGCTCTCCGAGGGAGAGTTTCACAATCGTAGGACGGCCGTGAGGACAGACAAAGGGCGACTGGGTTGCGAAAAGCCGGTCGACCAGGTACTGCATTTCCGGCTGGTTCAGCGGGTCGCCTGCCTTTATGGCGGCACGACAGGCGAGGGAGGCTGCGAGCTTGTCGATATACCCGGAGGTTATTTTCCCGTAGGTACGCATCTCCTCGATGAACTCGTTGATGATCTTACCGTCTTCGAATCCCTTCAACTCGGAAGGAATTGCATCGATCATGACCGACCGTTCACCGAACTCACGTATACCGAATCCGATCTTGTTCAGATGCGGAAGCATGGGTTCGAGAATGTCGAAGTCGGCAGCAGAGAAGTCCAGGGTCATCGGAAACAGGAGTTGCTGGCCGGAAGCGGTTTTTCCCTGCAGGTTATGGAGAACTTCCTCGTAGAGAATTCGTTCGTGTGCAATGTGCTGGTCGATAAAGATGGCGCCACCCTTGGTGGTGGTGATGATATACTTGTTATCGAGTTGTATGAACAGGGGTCCCACAAAACTCGCTCTGGCAGCTGGGGTACCCGTCACCTCCGGTTCATGGTGCGGCGATTCGGAACGTCCGGTCAGGGCGAGTTCCACTTGGGATGAGGTCCCGTTTCCCGTGTATGGTTGATTCGAGAAGTGTGGAATATCGGGATACCAGGATTCTTCGGGCGGATTGTAAATGGTGACCGGCGTTCCGGACGGGATATACCCGGGAAAAGTAGGGCGCGGGCCCCCGTCAAGCGAAGGTGCCGCTGCCATGCTCTGCACGGCGTGGGAGACCATGCCGGTCAGTGCCTCAAGGATGGAAAATTCACGGTATATGCGAATCTCGCGCTTCGAAGGATGGATGTTCACATCGACCCGATGGGGATCCAGGCTGAAATACAACACGAAAACCGGGAAGGTTCCCCGGGAAAGTGTCGGGCCGTAACCGTTGAGTACCGCACGCAGGATACTTTTTGAACGCACCGGCCGCCCGTTGACAATGATGAACTGGTTGAAACCTGAAACCGTCGCTTCGGGGCTTCCTATGTATCCCTCGATAGCAACACCCTCGACACTGACACTGACGGGGACAAGGTGTCCGGCGAGGGTCTTTCCGAGAACCTGGGTGAGCATATCCATGCGGTCGGCACTCTTCCTGAAGGCAAACAACTCCCGTCCGTTCGCTATCAGGGTGAGGGAAAGCGCGGGTCGGGAGATGACCGCATCGTAGAGTATGCTCTTGATGTGCTTCAGTTCCGTCTGTTCGGATTTCATGAACTTGCGCCGCGCGGGTAGGTTGTAAAACAGGTTCTTCACCTCGACATCCGTACCCGCATCCCGCCCGCTGTCGGTAACATTCCTGAGAACGCCGCCGGAAATCTCGAGCCGCGTGCCGAAAACCTCGTCATTCGTTTTCGTATCGATGGTCGTTTTCGAAACAGAAACGATGGATGGCAGCGCCTCACCGCGAAAACCGAGGGTAACGATGTTCTCGATATCCTTGACATCCTCGATCTTCGAGGTTGCATGGCGTTCAAGCGAGAGGAGGGCATCGTCGCGACTCATGCCCTCGCCGTTATCCGAGACCCGTATCAGTCTCCCCCCGCCTTTTTCAATTTCGACCGTGATGATGTCGGCGCCGGAATCGATCGCATTTTCGACCAGTTCCTTCACCACCGAGGCTGGCCGTTCAACGACCTCGCCGGCGGCGATCTTGTTGGCGACAATATCCGGGAGTATGTGAATCTTGAGCATGGTGTATCCTCTATCGGATCGGGAAAGGTTCATTCTTGCACTAGAACGTAGTCGGCGTATCCGCGGTGATACCGAAACGTGGTGCGGACATCCGGCTGTCTACCCTTTCTCCTCGTTCTGTGTAGCCTTCCGCTTCAATTGTTCCAGGAGAAGGAGGGCCTTAATCGGCGTCAGGTTATCAACATCGAGTTCACGAAGTTCTTCGACAACCGGGTGCTCGGGCAGCTCGAAGATGCTCATCTGGAAGGCGCCCTCCCGACTCTCGTCTCTCGTTGCGGCGAGTTTCGGCTTGTGGTTGATACTAAATTCATTCTTCTCCAGGTTACCGAGTA
>CAYWBT010000171.1:0-7493 GCA_964456585.1 uncultured bacterium | reverse complement strand
CCCAGCAGTAATGATGGGTGTCCGGTTGAACAAGATTGTCAGATGCCATGAAACCGCTCTATTAGAGAAACTGAGGCCATCGATACGGTAAGAGCAACGGACTGAGCCGAAGAACGCGGTCAGAATGAGATCGACAGCGTCATACCAATCCCCTGCATGCTCACCGGCACGTACCATTAGAAAACCTCGCCCGCAGATAACCTGAAAAAAAAATCTTTTTTTTATCCGTTTTATATTATTATATACATATATAATTAGCTTACATAAGGTTTCTCTCATGGAACACACCATGACGATGCTCTGGATACGAGTGCTCTTTAGGGGCATCGACATCCCTGCGCTCGTGCTGGAGCGATGTCGTTGGACATGCGGGGAAAGATCGTCGATACAATCTCCCGCACCTTTCAATAATGACAGACGTTGCATGAACGTCAGGCACCGAAATGACATGAAAGCCGGGGCGACATGAAGATACTGAATTCATACGACATCAGCACTATTCTCTTCGAAATCGGCCTGATACTCGGGTTTTCAAGGCTCCTGGGAGAAATTGCCCGGAGATACCGTCAGCCGATGGTCGTCGGCGAGATATTCGCCGGAGTCATTCTGGGGCCGACCGTCCTCGGCGTTATCTCTCCCAATATTGAAAAACTAGTATTCCCCATGCGCAATAATACGCTCGTTGCCATGGAGGGATTAACAACCGTTGCCGTTGTGCTCCTGCTGCTTGTCGCGGGGATAGAGATAAACCTGACCTCGGTCTGGCGGCAGCGAAAAAGCGCATTCCTCGTAAGCATGATGGGCATTATTACCCCGTTCGGGCTGGGATTCGGCATGTCATATCTTTTCCCGTACTTCTTCGGCCATACACCGGGGACTGATGCGATCACGTTTTCCCTCTTTTTCGGTACCGCTCTGGCAATTTCCGCGCTCCCGGTTATCGCGAAAACGCTCCTGGACATGAATCTCCTCAAGAGCGATTTGGGCACCCTCGTTATGGCCTCCGCGGCATTCAACGATCTCATTGGGTGGGTGTTCTTCAGTATTGTCATATCCCTCATGACGGGACATCTGGAATCTTCCCGCAGCCCGTACCATACCATCGTCTTTATCACGTTTTTTACCCTCTTCATGCTCACCATCGGGCGTTGGGCGTTTCACCGAATACTCCCCTGGCTCGAACGGAAGACCGTCTGGCCCGGCGGAATTCTCGGCTTTGTGTTCGCCTTCGCCATGATAGGCGCGGCGGCGACCGAGTGGTTCGGCGTTCATGCGGTATTGGGCTCTCTCCTGGTCGGCATTGCGGTCGGCGATACCAAACACCTCACCGAGCGGACAAAGGATGTCATATCACAATTCGCCATGAACATCTTCGCCCCGCTGTTCTTCGCCTTCATCGGTCTGCGCATCAACTTCGCAGCCAACTTTAACCTCCCCCTCATCGGGGCGGTTTTCTCTCTGGCCTGTCTCGGCAAGATTATCGGCTGTTCGCTCGGCGCGGTCTGGAGCGGAAACAGCATGAAGGAATCCCTGGCAGTCGGTTTCGGTATGAACGCACGGGGGGCGATGGAAATCATCCTCGGCCTCCTCGCGCTTGAATACGGCCTCATCGATGAGTCATTGTTCGTTGCACTGGTGATTATGGCGGTCGGTACGACCATGCTGTCCGGCCCGATGATGGGATGGCTCATCCGCGAGAAGAAACCCCTCAAGGTCGAAGCCCTTTTGAATGATGACCTGTTCGAGCCCTCACTCAAGCATTCGACTCCACACGATGCCATTTTTGAATTGACCAGGATTGCCGCGCAGGAAACCGGCCTCGAAACCGAAATGATTTTCGAGGCGGTCTGGGAGCGGGAGCAGGTGATCGGCACCGCACTCGGCGGCGGTATCGCAGTGCCTCACGCCCGGATGCTTGAAATAACCAGTCCCATCGTTGTTTTGGGGAGATCGGAAGACGGTATCGATTTCAACGCCATGGACGGCGCCCCCGTGCAGTTGGTCTTCCTGTTACTGACACCAAATAACGATCATGGAGCGCAGCTCCAGATTCTTGCCGATATCGCCCGTATTTTCACCAACAAGAACGCCCGGACGGAAGCATTCAAGGCACAGGATTACGAGTCCTTTATTGACGCTATCAGGCTCGCGCCGGACAAAAGGTAAGGCAGAAGGTAGAAGGGATTTACGGCCTGTTGGACAATTTTCGCATCATGCTTTTGCGTATGCGTTCAATCTCGTTTTAAGAGTGACTATGCCTTCTGCCTTACCCCTTCTGCCTCATTTTCCCTACTCCCCGAACGGCCGGTCGGCGTGATTGATGACAAAGCTCGACGGCTTCCCCTTCGCACCGAGCTTGTTGACCGCACGGACACGGAGGTTGTTACGACCTGACTGAAGCAGCCATGCCCAGCGCTCGCCGACCATCTTCCAGCCGGTATCGTCCACATTCACCTCGTAGTGGCTGAAGTTCGGCGTATACGTTTCGAAGCGGAGAAACAGGCGGTCATTCCCGAATCCCTGCGTGATGTCGGTGTGAACCCTGTTGAGCATGGGCCACATGTCCTGCGGACGGTCGGTGTGCCAGGAATAGTTTCGGTGCGGGGGCGTCTGCTCGTCGTACCAGTTGACATAGCCGTTCCAGGGCCAGTTCGTCCCGCTCCCGTGCGAGACCGGACGCGGGTATGGTTTTTCATACCAGTTGTTCCGCGGCACCATGCGCATGAAAGCGGCATTGACAAATCCGGTGAGTTGCACGTTATCCTGGTTGGTCGTCGACCCGCGGCCAACTGGCGGCGGATCGCCATCCCGGAGTGACATCCAGTCGATAGACCATCCCAGCTTCCAGTCGTCGTTCTGGTCGGTCATCCAATCGATGGTCCGTCCGGGAAAGTAGTAGTCGAGAAACCGTCGGTGGAGTTCAAGCATGTCGAGCGGTTCCCCCGTCGCACGGTCGTAGTTGTAGTGGTTCATGTAATCGGCATCGAAGAATACCCACGTGCCGAAGTCGTCGTTCCACACCTCAACAACCTCGTGAATGACACAGTTGACAATCCGCGCCTGCCAGCCGTAGGCCATGCACATACCGCCGAGAAGGTTATTGAACGTCAGGCAGTAGCCGCCCGCACCGAAAAACTCGGCACGGTCGAGGATGGAGAGCGCATCCCAGCCTGGGAACTCGGGGAATACGGTGCTGTGCAGCCAGCGGCTTGCCACGTGCCGCATCAGTTTCACCTGCGC
Organism: uncultured bacterium; assembly: GCA_964456585.1. Classification (GTDB taxonomy): domain Bacteria; phylum Latescibacterota; class Latescibacteria; order Latescibacterales; family Latescibacteraceae; genus Latescibacter. Next base: position 4,253 of record CAYWBT010000171.1, on the reverse strand, counting down.
ATCAAGCTGGGTGCGGCTCCCGGCAATGATCTCGTCGAGATTCTCCCGCTCTCGAAGCTCCTTGAATTCGGGTCGATCCCAGGGCTCCCATTCCCATTCGATCGACGGGTACCTGATGACAGGATTGTCGGCTTCGACCACATAAAGGTTATCGTGCCGCGGAACCCGCTCGAGCAGCTCAGCAGTGACCGACGCCGATTTGATGACCGGGGATTTGATTGGATTTTGTGTGGAGAGCACCGCTTTGAACTGCACATAACGCCGGTTGAGATCGGTGCCGCCGATTTCGAAGTCGAGGTGTGCACCGCTCCCGATGAATTCGTAATCTTCCCAGTTCTCACCGAACGGTCCGGGTTCGGTGCCGCGACGGAAATAGTACTCGATGCCGGTTTCTTCCGGAACATCGGCTTCGACAACCAGCTTCATGGTATGAATTTCCCGCTGCGGGACGATCACCATGTCTTCATCGCCCGTCCAGAGGTCGATCACCGGGCTTGCGAGCCAGCCGGTTTTAACAGAGCGGTCGAGGCTCAGGCGAACCGAGTATTCGGCACGTGTTCTGCCGTCCGCATCGAAGGGGCTCTGTTTCCACGACCTGCCGTTATCGGTCGACCGGAACGAGGTCTCGCCAACGCGTGCGGGATCGTCACCGCCCTTCTCGAACTCATCGGCGCGGGAGATGAAGATTTCCCAGCCTTCCTTTTCCGTCTTCGCCTCGGGACAGTACAGGTCGATCACATTCTTCCCCCGCTTGAGCCAACTGGCGGGAAATTCGCTCCAGCGGTAAAACTCGTGATTCTTCGACATGTCCCAGTTGTCGATCCGGCTCTCGTTGCCGTTGACCGAGAATCTCAGGGGGTATTCTGCGGACTTGTAGAGCGGAAAGATAATAATCCAGGCGGATGCGGCACGCGGATCGTCGAGTTCGAGAATCTTTCGCGCCCTGATATCGCCCCATATCTTGTCGGTATACTGCCCCTTCTCGCTGTGACCCGAGCCGGGGGCATCATTCTCGATGAGCTCCATGTTGAAGAGCGACACGCCGCCGCCGGGATTTTTCATGAGCATGTTCATAAACCCGGTCTCGTATATCATTTCGGCACTGCCACCCCAGGTAGTGGTTACCGTCTCCGCCGCATCGACAGCAGGTGTCATAAAGAGTGCCGTTGCTACGATGAGACTCAGAAAAATACCTCGGTGCATGTCAGATTTTCCTCCTGTTATTAGCTGATTTTTCACCATTGATTTCTTATCGCTGTCGCCTGCCCCGTTGTTATTCTCCGAAGGGCCGGTCGGCGTGGTTGATGAGAAAGCTCGACGGCTTCCCTTTCGCACCGAGCTTGTTGACTGCACGTACCCGGAGGTCGTTACGGCCCGATTGCAGGAGCCACATCCAGCGTTCGCCGACCATCTTCCAGCCGGTATCGTCCACATTCACCTCGAAGTGGCTGAAGTTCGGCGTGTAGGTCTCGAACCGCAGGAAGAGCCGGTCGTTGCCGAAACCCTGCGTGATGTCGACATGCACCCGGTTCAAGTCGGGCCACATGTCGCGCGGACGGTCAGTGTGGCGGGAGTACTGGCGCTTGGGCGGTGTCCGATCGTCGTACCAGTTGATGTACCCGTCCCAGGGCCACCAGGTGACACCGTGCGCGAGCGGCCGGGGGAACGGCTTCTCGTACCAGTTGTTTCGGGGAACCATGCGCATGAACGCCGCGCTGATGAATCCAGTCAGGCGGGCACCGTCATGCACGATTTGCGAGCCGCGCTTTACCGGCGGGGGATCGTTCTCACGGAGGGGAACCCAGGCGATCAGGTCTTTCATCCAGTCGATGGACCGGTCAGGGAAATAGTAATCGAGGTAGAGATCGTGCAGTTCGAGCATATTCAGGGGTTCCCCGCTCACGGTGTGGTAGTTGTAATGATCCATACCGCCGTCCGCATCGAGAAATATCCACTTGCCGAAATCGTCGTTCCAGACCTCGCAGATCTCATGGGCGACAACATTCACGAGCCGCGCCTGCCAGCCGTACGCCATGCAGAGTCCGGCGAGCGCGTTGTTGAAAGTCAGGCAGAAACCGCCGGTACCGGCATATTCCACGCGGTTGAGTATGGAAAGCGCATCCCATCCCGGATACCCGGGCAGCGGTGATGCATGTTTGAACCGCTTGGTGACATGGTCGAGCAGCCTGACCTGCGCCTCCAGTTGGGTGCGACTCCCCGCGAGGAGTTCGTCGAGGTTTTCACGCTCGCGGAGTTCCTTGAATTCCGGCCGGTCCCACGGCTCCCATTCCCAGTCGAGCGACGAGTAGCGTATGGGCGGGTTATGGGCCTTTATCACGTAGATGTTATCGTGGCGGGGAACGCGCTCGAGCAGTTCGGCAGTCACCTGCATCGACTTGACGACCGGGGTCGCGAGGGGATTGTCGGTTTCGAGATTCGCGCGGAGCTGGACGTACCGGCGGTTGAGATCAGCGCCGCCGATCTCATAGTCGAGTGCGGGACCGCTGCCGATGAACTGCCAGGGTTCCTGCCGGTCGGAATACGGGCCGGGATCCTTGCCCAGGCTCAGATAGTATTCGATCCGGGTGCCCGCAGGCTCCTCGGCGCGGATACTGACCTTCATCTTCTGGATTTCCCGCTGCGGGATGATGACATCATCGGCATCACTCCGCCAGAGATCGATAACCGGGCTGGTGAGAATACCGGAACTACTATAACGGTCGAGACTGATTCTAATGGAATATTCCGCACGGTCCTGGCCGAGGGGGCCGAAGGGACTCTTCTTGAATGTCTCGCCGCCGTCCACCGATTTATAGGAGGTTTCTCCCACGTTTTTCGGATCGCCGCCACCGGCTTCGTATTCATCGGCACGAGCTATATATATTTCCCAACCCGTCTCCCTCGACGTCGCTTCGGGACAGTATAGGTCGATGGTGTTTCTCCCCTTCTTGAGCCACGCCGCGGGGAATTCCATATAGCGGTACACCTCTCGATTCTGCTGCATGTCCCAGTTTTCAACCGTCGCATGCCTGCCGTTCACCTCGAACTGGAGCGGATGGCTTCCCTGGTGCACGGTGAAAAACACCAGCCAGGCTTTATCTGCCCGCGGATCATCGAGGTGCACCAGCTTGCGGGTACGCACCTTACCCCAGATTGCATCGGTCGATACGCCCTTCTCACTGTATCCAGCGCCGGGCGCATCGTTCTGGATCAGATCCATATTAAACAGGCAAACACCGCCATCGGGATGTTTCATGAGCCGGTGAACGAATCCGGTCTCGTAAACCGTGAGGGCATCGCCTCCCCATGTTGTTACCACTGTCTCGGCTCCGAAGGCTCCCCTCGAAATAAGACCGCACGAAACAGCCATTAAAAGAATAACGACGTATTTCTTCATCGACCTTCTCCTAAAATAAACATCTTCACCGGCACAGTATCCTACCGCACCATGGTTTATTTCGTAATTGTCTTTCTTGTTGTGTCGGCTCGTTGCACCACCAACCTGCAGGTTTCTTTGCCATTCCATCCCACGCTTATCGTGCGCTCGCCAGCGGATTTTTCAGCACGATGAGATTGATCTCCTGGAGGTTTTTACTGCGTTCCACCGCCAGTTCGGGCTTCCCCCCGGTTTGTATCTCGAGGAGTGTACGTCCTTTATCGGTGTTGACCTCGGTCACCGGTATCCAGCAGACAATATACAGGTTGCCGTCCGATCCCACCTCGAGTCCTTGGCAGTAACGCGGACGCCTCCCGTCATCGAGCTCTATAACGCCGTGGTCGGTATACCGCTTGAGCGGCAGGTCGTAGGTGACAAGGTGCAGCTCCTGCGTCACGGTCGAATCCTGCCTTGCCACGGCATTATGCGCGACGTAGTAGACAACCTCCCCGTCACGGGAAAGCTCGAAGGCAAGGGAGCTATAGAAGATATCTCCGGACTTCCGGTTCGGGCCCGAGGCGATGCGGTCGATAATCTCCAGTTTCGCGGTTTCAGGCTCGAACGAGAACAGCCAGTCCGTATTGTACATGACACCGTAGAAACGCTTCATGGCGTCGCTCCAGCGTATGGATCGCCACACGTGGTTACAGGTATACATACCCTCCCCGAAAGGGACTTGGAACATCGCGCTGTTGAACCGCGGACTGTCGAGCGTTCTCACTACACCGGCCGCGTAATCATAACATTCGATGGTGTCGTCCGTGTTGTGCCAGTAGACGTTTCCGGTACGGGGATCGACGCCGAGGGAACGGGGACC
>CAYWBT010000170.1:0-7498 GCA_964456585.1 uncultured bacterium | reverse complement strand
TTCGATTCCTGCCGCGGTGTGATAACGAACGATACTATTGTGGAAGAAAAAACTCCCGCTGTTTTCCATGTCGAACAGAACGTCCCGAATCCGTTCAATCCCTCGACAACGATCGCCTTCATGCTCCCTGAAGCCTCGCGGGTGCAGGTCGCTGTCTACAATGTCGCCGGGCAGAAGGTGGCGACGCTTGCCGACGATCTCATGGTAGCGGGTAAACATGCGGTGACCTGGGATGCGGCAGATTTCTCTGCGGGTGTGTACTTCTGCCGTGTGAAGGCAGGAGGGCACGAGAAGACGGTGAAGATGACGATGGTGAAATAGGAGGTGTGCGATGTCAAGAATGATGCTGATGGTAAGCGCCCTGAGTTCCTCGAATGTATAGTAGGCAAGGAAAGTGTTCTCTACTCTTCCGGAGGTTTTCGTTCCGGTCGTCTCATCAGACAAACAGGCCGGAGACCTTTCCACCGCGCTCGATCATCCGGTCGAGTGAGAGCAGGTTAAGCATGAGGTGCCGCGGATGGTGGAAGTTGCCGATACGGGTGTAGTGCCGCTTGAAGGTGACCTTCCGGTCGGCGTAGAGTATCCAGAGCGGAAACCCGTACTGCCGGAGCGGGAACCTGTCCTGCACGTAGTCGAATACCTTGACGAACCACGTTTTCGCCCATTCATCGCCGGTATGTTCAATCATACACAGCGTACCGATCAGAATTTCCTCCTGGAGCCAGAGTGCCTTGTCGACCTTCCAGACATTGTTGTCCACGTGGTCGAGCGAACGGAAGGCACCGCTGTACACGTCGTCCCAGGCGACCTCGACATGAAATTTGAACTTGTCGGCGGCTTCCTCGAAGAGCCGGCGATCTCCGAGCCGCATCGCCTCGTAGAGCACCATCCAGAGCGTCTCAATAGCATGACCGGTATAGGAAAACTGGGCGTAATCGTCATCCGTTCGGGAAAGGTCATGGTTGATGACCTCGTTCATGAGATTGTATGCAGGATTGTGGTGGTGTCGCATAATGGCGTCCACACTCCGCCCGGCGATGGCTTCAATCTCAGGGTCTGAGTCGAACTCGAGCATCTGTGTCGCACAGCGGAGAATCACCATCCAGTGACCGAGCACCCTCGGCCCCCGAATGGGGGGAGGATCGGCACGGAGATACGTTACCAAATAGTCGTACGCGGGATTGTCATACCGGCGCATGCAGCCTAAAAATATTTCACGTGCCGGATCATGGTACATTTCGCATCCGGGCGCCTTGGATAATTCCTGGAGGCCGTTTGCGATAAAGAGCCCGTCGTATAGTCCACCCTTTCCCTTCAGAGGCGTTCCTTCACGGGTATACGGTGTTAACCAGTATTCGTCGCCCGGCGGCCGGATTTTGAGCACAAAGTCAGCCGTTTTCTTCGCCGTTTCAAGGTAGCGCTGGTCCTGTGTGAGCTTGTTGTAGAGAAACGAGTAGACCCAGATACCACGACCGTCGTTCGTGGTGTTTTTATCCGAGGTGATGCGGGTACCGTCACGGTCGGCGTTGCACATGAAACCCCCGTACTCGTGATCGATGACAAACCGGTCCATGAACGGTAGAAAATCATCGTAAAGATCGGCGTGATACCGTGCCCTGAGTTCCTCGAATGTATTATCGGCAAGGAAGGTGTTTACTGCGCTTCCGGAGGTTTCTGTTCCGGTTGTTTCCGTTTGTTCTTCCGCACAACCGCTCACGACCTGAGCCGCTGCGAGTCCTGCGGGAATACCAATCACTGTTCTTCGTTTCATCCAGACCTCTCCTCGATGGGAAACATTTCACCAATGCGCACCACCGGATCGTCTCTTCAGGCGAACAAATCGGACACCTCACCGCCGCGCTCGATCATACGGTCGAGTGCAAGCAGGTTCATCATGAGGTGCCGCGGATGGTGGAAATTGCCGATACGATTGTAGTTGCGCTTGAAGACTACCTTCCGGTCATCGTAGAGTATCCAGATGGGATATCCGCGCTCCTTGATGGTGAAATTCTCCCGAACATACTCGTATTCACGTGAATACCAGCTTTTCGCCCACCCCGCACCGGTGTGCTCGATGGCGCAGAGGGTTCCGATCAGCACCTCCTCCTGGAGCCAGAGGGACTTTCCGGTCTGCCAGACGTAATCGTCGATGTGTTGAAGTCCACCCATGAATCCGCCGTAGATATCATCCCAGAAAACCTCGCAGGAGTGTTCGAGAACGTTCGATGCACGGTCGAAGAGCGCCCGGTCTTTCCTTCGGATGGCTTCGAACATGACCATCCACATCGTCTCGATACCGTGTCCGGTGGCAACCTGGCTGTAATCGCTCTCGATGCGCGATAGGTCGTGATTCAGGTATTCACAGATGAGACCGTGCTCCGGATTGTAGTGGTGGTTCATAATCGCATCGACACACCGGTCGACAATGGCTTCGATGTCTGGATCGGGACGCTTTTCGAGCATCTGGGTGCCGCAGCGCAGAAGGACGAACCAGTGTCCAACCTGTCGGGGCCTGATGACCGCGGGTGCCGTCTCCGTTTTCGGCAGGTTCCCGTAGTCGGGACGATTATCGTAAATGTCAATACACTTGAGCATGATTTCCTTCGCCATATCCCACCACTTCTCATCTCCCGAGGCCCGGGAGTATTCCTGGAGACCGTTGGCAATAAACATATCTCCATAGAAGATCGGATCGGGACCTTCGACCGGCTTACCCTCACGGGTCATATAAACGGGCCACAAGTCCTTTCCCATCTTGTTGTTTGTGAAGAATAATTCAACCGATTTACGGGCAACGTCCCGATGTTTCGGATCGGAATCGACATTGTTGTAGAGGAACGAATAGACCCATATTCCCCTGCCCTCAAACCAGGTCCGCTTCCTTGTGGTTAAATTTTTCCCGTCGTAGTCGGTGTTGCACATGAATCCGCCGTACTCGTGATCGATGACGTGCCTGTCGAGAAAGGGCAGGTAATCATCGAACAGGTCGGAACGGTATTGTTCACGCAGTACGGTTATTTCGCGACCGGCAAGCGTTCTCCCCGGAGCGGGAGACCGACGGGATGCTTCTCTCCTCTCATTTTTCACTATCTTGCAGCCGCCGGAGGTCGCGGCAACGGCGGTCGCGGCAGACGTGGACAGAAATGCTCGACGTTTCATGAAATATCCTCGCGTTATAAGTGCACGGTGCATAGTTGTACGAGTCGGATATGAGGATTCACCCCTTCCCTTTCAACCTTCTGATAGCAGACCTTCATCCGTTTCACCCTTCCAGTAAATCCGATACCCTGCCCCCACGGGCAATCATGCGGTCGAGAATATCGATGCAGAAAAACAACCGCCGGGGGTGATGCAGCAGGCATGAACGTTTAAACAGATCGGGACGTTCATATGCCCGCCTGAATACCTTATCGAACCAGTATATCGCCCAGGGTGCGTGGGTATGCTCGATGGCGAGCAGCGTGAAGACGAGCGCGTCGTCCAAGCGTCCCCAGACGAGGTCTCCCGGCCCGGTGAGCTTCGCCTCGGGATACGGCAATGCGGTGAGGTTGCTTTCCTCGCCATCCCACCAGCACTTTTCAAGCGTCAGGCGTCCCATCTCCATGGCGTCCATAAAGATACGCCTGTTCCCGGTGCGGAGTGCCTCGTCCATACACATCCAGGCGGCCTGTATGCTGTGCCAACTCGAAATGGCACGATGGTTATCGCCTTCGGCGGGTTTAAACGGCCGGAACTGATCGTCGAGGTGTTCAAACGCAACGCCGAGATCGGGTTGATAGTGGCGCTCGAGGATATTCCGGACACACATCCGGGCCATCATCTCGATGCTGTAGTTGTTCGTGTACTTCGCCAGCGGGGTCAATACGCTCAGGAAATGCTGCCAGGTGCCGAGCCGTTTTGTGCCCGGCTCATGACCGTTACCGTGCCCCGCAAGGTGCTGGTAGACCGGCGACACGATGCGCTCGTTCACTCCGTGGCACGTCTCGATGGCAATGTCACGCGCCTGCTCATCCCCGGTTCCTTGGTAGTATTCGCCTAATCCGAGTGCGACGTACATATCTCCGTAGATGTTGAATGAGCCCTGCACGACCTTGCCTTCGCGGGTCAACTGGGATACCCAGTACCCTTTTTCATCACGGCCGTAGCGGTAGATAAAATCGATCGATTTCTTCGCCACCTCGAGGTGTCGTTCACGTTTTCCGAAGTGGTTGTAGAGGTAGGCAAACACCCAGATGCCCCGGCCGAGGTAGTACATCTCCTTGTCGGGACTATCCGGGTCGAAACCATTATCGCGAAAGGTGTATACGCCGCCGTACTCCCGGTCGATTCCCTCCTTGTCCCAGCGGGCAATGAACTCCTCTTCGAGTTCCTTCTGGTGAAAATCGCGTAGTTCCTTGATGGTATACTCACCGATCCTGTCGACAATGGTCGGGCTGAGTGTTGCGATACCGTACTGCTGGTTTTCACGGTTTTCACCCATCGCCAGAACAGTCGATGCGGAGGAGAGCACAAGGGCATTGAGCGCAACTCCCGACATAAAATCTCTGCGTTTCATAGCGTTACCTTCCTCGGTGTTGTGTTTACACGTTTAACGAATCATGTCACCCCGGAGAGAGCACCTCTCTCCGCCGAAGGCAAGAACTGCGGTGTACCAACTGAGCCACGGCGATACCATTTCCTGCCAATGTGGTGTCCAAAACATTCAGTACGGCTTGTACGAAGCATCGCGAACGCGCTCGAATTGCGCGGGATCGACGTCGGTTTCATAGACGGTGTACGTCTGACCAGAGGCAACATTCTTGAGCGCCCGCTCCCTGCCGGAAGGAAACTTCACCACAATATCGTATCTCCCGGATGCCGGAACACCGAAATGCTGCTGGAGGGGATTCCCCAGGAATGTCCCGCTCCCGGCGATGACTTCCCGGTACCCCCGGAGAGCGTTTTTCTCCCCGGTCCTGCCCGCATCGTACACCCAGACCTTACTCATCACCGCAGACCGGTTGGACACGGTGCCTCTGAGGTTGACCTTGATGTTGTTTCGGTTGTCGGTCTTGTTGCGGAAGAGAAACCACGTGCCGGGGTTGCTCGCACTGGGCCGCCGCCAGTTCCCGCCGACAAGGTCGAGATCGCCATCACCGTCGAGGTCGCCGAGCGCGCACCCATGCCCGTAGAAATACGATCCGCCGGTGGTCGTGTGGGATTCGGTAAATACTCCCGAACCGTCATTGATAAAAACGAGCGCGTCAGACCAGCTTCCCGTGGTGATGATATCGAGATCGCCGTCGTTGTCGATATCGCCCATGGTACAGCCGCGTGTCGGCGTGCGGACATTCACCCCCGATTCCTTCGATACATCGGTAAAGGTGCCGTCACCGTTATTCCTGAACAGAACGTTTTCGTTCCACTGCTGCTCGGGGTGTCCCGGGCCGATACTGCACCCGAGGAACAAATCCTGATCACCGTCGTTGTCAACATCGCCCCAAAAGCACGAAATGTTGTTGCCGCGGCGGGCCATGCCGAGTTTCTCGGTGACATCGGTGAATGTTCCATCGCCGTTGTTACGGTACAGGGCGAAGGTAACGAGGTCGGCAGTGTCGTTGATGTTGCCGACATACATGTCCGGATCGCCGTCCATGTCGTAGTCACAGAACGAACAGCAATAGCCATTCCCCTCGTGGGCAACGCCGTACGATGCGGCCGCATCACGGTAGGTACCGTCACCGTTGTTAACATAGAGCGAGTTTGCGCACTCCGGCCCCTTACGATAGCCCCCTTCCGACACGTATGCATCGAGGAGTCCGTCACCGTTTACATCGGCGGTGGTAATCCCACAAGAATAATTGAACTTGTTTCCCGCCAGACCGGATTTCAGGGCACACTCCATAAACCCCTCATCACCACCGAGGTAAAACATGTTGGGATGCAGGACTTCACCGCGCTTCAGGCTGAGCGATTCGAGGTTGTTCGCCACAAATATATCGAGGTACCCGTCATTGTTGAAATCGGCCCAGGCGATGCCATGGGTATCGAGTTTACCGCCTCCGAGGCGAAGTATGTTTGTACGATCCTCGAATCGCAGGCTGCCCTCGTTGCTGAAAAAGCGGTTTTCAGAAAACACGGCGCTCATGTAGATATCGAGGTCGCCGTCCATATCGTAATCACCGAGTGCAATACACTTGCCGTGCCCGGCGTAATCGAATCCGGAACCTTCTGTTACATCCTCGAAAATCGTCCCGTTGACATACTGGTTTCGCGGTGCGTACTGTGCGTGGGCGGTGGTAACAGAAAGCACCGACACGAGCACAAGCACAAGCACGTGAGACATGGCAACCCCCATTGAGATTAATGCGCAGGAAAAAACAAATGGAATAACTAGCACTGATAGAATATCTTTCTTATATATTGTTTTTCGTAGTGGCCTGTCAAGGAAATAAATCGGGAATATGACATAATCCACAGCGGATGTTCCGGCAAAATGCGCGAAACCTTGTGACACCATCACCCGGGGAGAAGCACTATGAAAATCCGTACCCTCATGTTGAGACTGTTTGTGCTGTTTGATATTCTGGTTCTCTTCTTTCTCATCGGTTCGACCCTTATGTTCGTCAGGAGTTACCGGGATCCACGATGGCGCATCTTCGATTTCAACAGTCGCCAGGCATCAGAAGGGGATATATATAATGTGGCCGAAATTCCCGCTATAAAGAGCGTATACCTTCCCCGCGAACGCACGCTCAGGTTCAGCTTCACACCGCATATACCTGCGGGCTCATGGAGCGTAAAAACATCGGGTGACAACCGTATCATATCCGAAGGTCCCTATCCCGAGATCACCTTTCCAGACACGCCCTGGAACGAAACATTTGAGTTCATCCCCGATGATGTCACCCTTTCAAAAGATATTCTCGTCACCATCATGTACTACCCGAAAGAAGGGTATGAGAAGAGCGGACTGAACTGGCCTGACAACTACTTCTCGCCCGCAGCGAGCGTCCCGTTCAGCCTGAAAAAACCATACACCCTCGACGAGTGGGCGGGGCTGCCGGACAACGATCCTGATTGCTTGGAGGCACGCCGTATCCTGGGGGACCGTGTCGATATGACGGCAGCTTCTCTCAAACGCTCAGAGCAGGTATTCCGCTTCATCATGGAAAAGACCGCCACTGCTGGTGGGACACCGACCGACGAGGTGCAAAATGCCTCACCCCTCGAAACCTATCGGATGCTCAGCTCGGGCACTGGTAAAGGCTGGTGCGAAAACCGGGCGCTCGTCTACTACCTCTTCGCGAACTCAGCCGGAGTGAAAACCCGCCTGGTAGACCTCGCGGGGAAGTTTGGCCCTCTCAAGCTCACCGGACACTACTTCTGCGAGAGCTGGAGCCCCGAACAACAGCGCTGGTTCCTTGTCGATCCACAGACGAGCACGGCACATATCTCCAATACTCACGGTATGCTGCTCAGCACCCTTGACATCAAAAAGCTGTTCGATGTTGACATG
>CAYWBT010000169.1:2468-7500 GCA_964456585.1 uncultured bacterium | reverse complement strand
TCATGACCAATGTCAAGGTGCAGATGTTCCATCTTCTCGAAGAGAAAAACATCACCTGTTACACCGGCACGTGTGTCAATCACATCACCGATAAGCTGGTCGAGGTAACGCTGCCAAACGGAAAACAGTGGGGTCTCGATGCCGATGTCGTCGTCATAGCAATCGGGTTCAAGGCCGAGGGCAGCATTACCCCCTCCGAGAAAATGCAGGTGATATCACTCCAAACCCAGGCGGCGATCATGGGCATGCATGCACCAGAGGTACATGTGATCGGGGACTGTGCCGAGCCTGCTGCGATTTACGAGGCGACGAGCGCTGGTGAGCGTGTCGGCAGGTGGTTGTAAGGCATTTCCCGTCGTTTGCTGCGTTTTTTTTGGCGAGAGTGTAACAAATAATTTATAAAAAAACTTGACTTTTGAGGTTCCTGCCTATAGTATCATTGGATATACAATTTTAGTGGAAATGTTATAGTAATACTTTAGTGAGAAGGGGGAGGGTACATGGACGACGGTTAACTTATTTACAAGATTTAAATTTTATCTATCATACACTAAAGGAGTATGTAATGAAAAAAATTTTGATCTTATTTATGTTGCTGTCAATGGCATCATGGTCATTTGCGGCAGATTTTAGCCCGATCCCAATGATACTGACCGGAAGTGCTGAAATCGAGTACCAGTTTGACGGTACTGAACTGACGATCCCGTTTGAAATGAGCGGAACGCCGGGGGCAGTGTATCTCATCATCAACACGAAAGGCATGGCGGATCAAATCGGTCCTAGCCAGAACGGGTTCCTCGGCTGGCACTATGTGAATGGCATCGATACCACCGTGTACGTTTCGCCGAGATATGAGCGTGATGTTGGATCATCAACCATTGTATGGGCGGGAACGAACAATGATGACGAATTGGTGGGAGCAGGAACCTACGATTACTATCTCTGGGCCTATGATAACATAACGCCGAGGATCCCGGCTTCCAATTACGTCAGGATTGGGTATGAATGGGATTCCCAGTCCACATACTGCCTGGAAGTTGATACCAGTGGCCTGCCGCTTGATAAGCCAATACTCGCGGGCGCCCTAATATCCCATTCGGGCGCCCCCGGCGAAACACACGGCACCCACTTCAAGTGGGAAATCGGTGGTGATCCCTTTGATGAAAACAACTATCAAACGACCGTATGCCCCTTATACAAGAGCGTAAGTGCGGGCATCTACTCATACGGCGGCCCTGTCTTCGATCCCACCGATTACGGCATCTTCTACCATTGTTGTGTGTCCAATGAGCAGAATAAACAGACGTTCCTCAAGTGGGAATTTGTCACCGATGGCGATGCTATCCTGGATGAAGACTGGCTCGGCTGGGATGAACTAGAACTGGAAACCCACGGTGATGCAATCGGCATTTGGTCTCAGAGACCGTCCTGCTATACCGACCGCAATTATATTTACGGTGTTTCTCCCGGTCTGCACCAGAAGCAGGAAGAGTGGAACAAGCTGCGCTGTGTGAGTTTTGACGGAGAGCTCATCTTTGACAAGATGATGCACGAATGGTACATGCCGGACGATAACGGGCCGAATGAGTATATCAACGGCTCGTTCCATCACATGTATTCTCGCGACGGCCACTGGCTTCTCGGCGGCCACATGTGCTGCATAACAGAGGTGATCAATACGGCACTGATCATTGATAATCCCGATGCCGATGCCTCGGAATACGTTGAATGGCAGAACGCAAACGGCGACTACTTCCTCGATATGGCATACCAGCCGGATTTCGAGCCAGCTTGGATATGCCTCCATGACGAGGAGACAAAGGTGTCGAGGCGTTCCGGGCACTCGATCGACGCAAACGGGTTCAATGTTATCGGGGTGAGCTACCTGGGATTGACAACCTTTGTCGTATCAACGCAGGATGGCACGGGTGTCGATTATATGGCCTTCGGCGATGATACGGTCAGCGATAACCAATCACGCAAGGAGGGTGGAATCCTGTGTGACGCTGGTTCAGCCTACGATGGCTTATACTTCGCATTTGCGCTCGGAGCGACAGATACGGCACCAACCAATTTCACCGCATTTGACTCCTTCCGCGGCGTTATCACCAGTGAACCGAGTGCAGTGGAAGAAGAAGCTGTCGCCGCGTTTGCTGTCGACCAGAACACACCCAACCCCTTCAACCCGACGACGACAATTGGCTTCACGCTGTCTGAAGCGGGTCATGTCACTGTTGACATTTACAATGTCGCCGGGCAGAAGGTTGATACGCTGGTCAATGACATTATGTCCACCGGCAGGCACTCCCTTGTCTGGGATGCTTCCGGAAAGTCCGCCGGTGTCTACTTCTATTCGGTGAAGTCGGGTGACTTCTCCAAGACCATGAAGATGACACTGCTCAAGTAATCCGGCGTACAACGACCAATAAAAAAAGCCCTGAAAATTCAGGGCTTTTTTTATTTTTACGGTGTACACGGTGTTGCGGGTAGCGAACTGCGGAACGCTGTGGACGGGAATTCCCCCTGCTCGCTCCTCATGCTCCCTGACCAGAAGCCCGAAGCGTCCCGGTGTTTTTCCGCGACCGTCGCGTCACTCGAATGTGTATTCGGAGGCATCGTTGAGGGCGCTGAGGTACTGCATCCGCTTGAGCAGCGTATCAGGGTATCCGGTGCTCGTCCGGGCGATTCCCCTGATCGCCGACACCGATTCGTATCCTTCCGCATCGAGCCACGATTCGATATGCGTCAGCATATCGGAAAGTACGCCGACACCATGAAGGTAGAGCGCGGAACAGACCTGGATCGCATCGGCGCCGGCCATGAGCAGCTTCAGGGCGTCCTCGCCGGTATGGATGCCGGTTGATGCCGCGAAGTCGCACGCGAACTCGCCGGACACGAGACCGATCCACCTGAGGGAGTTGTTCATTTCCTGCGGCGTGCTGAAGGTTATCGACGAGTTGAAACGCCTGCTCGCGAGATCGACATCCGCCGCGGTGAACCGGTTGAAGAGGACAAGGCCCTGCGCCCCGGCATCGACAATAGAGCGGAGCACCCGCCACATCGAGGTAAACGAACAGCCGATCTTGACCGCTACCGGAATGGTAATACGTGCCGTAACCTCGCCGACGATATCTGCGTACCGCTGTTCAACCTCCCGCGGGTCGTCTCCCGGCTCCGGGAAATGATGAATGTTCAATTCGAGGGCGTGTGCCCCGGCATTCTCGATCTCCCGTGCATAGGGAATCCACCACCGTGACGATGTACAGTTGACACTGGCGATGACCGGCAGGGAAACCGCCGTGCGGGCGTCCTCGATGAACTTGAGGTAGGGCTTTGAACCCATCCGCATACCGATCTGGGCCTGGAGAAAATCGTAAGCCTCGGGGTGTTCATACTGGAGAAGCTCCCGCTCGAGCTCCTCGGACTGGGTGACGATTATTTCCTCGAACATGGACTTGAGCACCACAGCGCCGGCACCATGGTCGGCACATTTCCTAATGCCATCGATGCTGCCGGTTATTCCGCTGCTTGAAACGACCAGCGGATTGTCGAGTGTATTTCCCAGGTAGTTTGTTCGCAGATCAGCCATGATATCCTCGTGGTCATAGAGATAGAATGTTCGGTAAAAACGGCTATGCAGATTATAGTATAGGCATTCGATTATACGTAAAAAAGCGTTTTTTGCGGGGGGTTTTTGGAAGTTCCTTCGAACGTTACGCGAACAGCGTGTTTTTCGCCTTGTCCGAAAAGAAGAACTTCCGTATTTTTGCAGAGATGCAATCTGAGTTTACGGGTGTAGTATGCTATGAGGACCGACAGAATGAGGGAACCGATGAGGGCAGTGGTATCACTGGTCATGTCCGCCGTGCTGGGCACGGTATTCTTCGCATGCAGCGGTGAAGCGCCCCAGGATCCGTATCCGGTGGTGGTGATGGAAACCACCATGGGTACGATTGAGGTCACTCTCGACGCGGAGAAGGCGCCGGTCACCGTGGAAAACTTCCTCACGTATGTCGCGGACTCGTTCTACGACAGTACTATCATCCACCGGATCGCGCCGCGCATCGTTCAGGGCGGCGGATACGACACATCCATGAAGGTGAAGGATCCGACACGGCCGCCCATCAAGAACGAATCGGGAAACGGGCTTTCCAACCTGCAGGGAACAATCGCGATGGCGCTCAGGGGCGATCCCAACAGCGCGCGCACCCAGTTCTACTTCAATACCCGGAATAATGCCATGCTCGACGACCGTCACTTCACTGTCTTCGGCAGGATTACCGCCGGGATGGACGTGGTCGAAAAGATTGCTGCGCTGGAAACACGTAAATTTTCGAGAACCCTTGCAAACGTGCCGGTCGAAATGGTGGTGATTACCTCGATGAAGGTGCGGAAAAACTTTACTGAAGATAAACGTCTACCATAAAGAAACAGGAGTAAAAAAATGAAGATTATGCTACTGCTGGTTTCCGCAGCGTTGACAGTGTTTTCGTCAACCCTCTTCGCCGATGACCAGACGGGCGGTATCGCCGACACCGAAAGCACCGAAAAATATCCCGTGGTCATCATCAAAACGAACCTGGGGCCGATCATTGTGAAACTCGACGCCGAAAAGGCACCGGTCACGGTGAAGAATTTCCTCACGTACGTCAGGCGGTCGTTTTACAGCGGCACCATATTTCACCGGGTGATAGCCAATTTCATGATTCAGGGCGGCGGCATGGATACGAAGGGTGTTCGTAAACCGACCATGGATCCCATTGTGTGCGAATCACGCAACGGTCTTTCAAACACTCGCGGCACCATCACTATGGCGCGCACAAAAGTTATCGACAGTGCAACCAGCCAGTTCTTTATCAATCTCGTGGACAATTCGAACACACTGAATTACCGTAACGATTCAGCGAAGGGATACGGGTATGCGGTTTTCGGCGAGGTTATCATGGGTATGGAGGTTGTCGACAGGATCGCCGCTGTCCCGGTAAGAAAATCGTCCCTTTCCGAGGCCGAACCAATCGAACAGGTCGTTATC
>CAYWBT010000169.1:0-2458 GCA_964456585.1 uncultured bacterium | reverse complement strand
AGCGTCGTCGGCGGCAGGGCGATCGGCCTATCTCACGAATCGATACATCAGTATCGTATCCGCGTACTTCCCCGAAGGCAGTCTTACCTCCCGCGGACACGAACCTTCGACTTCGAAGTCAAAACTCTTGAACAGCCGGTACGCTTTCGGATTTGTCGATACGACAGAAAGCTTGACCTTTTCGATGAGCGGTACTGTCGCAACCCAGTCGAAAAAGCCCTGGAGCAGAATGGTGCCGATGCCCATATGGCGCCAGTCTTTTCGTACCGTCATGGTCAGGGTGCCCTGGTGAGCGGTTTCAGGGGTCGATCCGTTGGTGAATTCAATATCACCGACAATATATCCCGACCGCTCGGCTACGAGGCACACCCACCCCGGTCTTTCCCGGCAGGCTTGGATGAAGGTTTGCGCCCCCGCTTCATCACGTCCAGCATCATCAGCCCCGGGTACCAAAAAGGTTCCTTCGGCAACGATATCGCTCCGAAGCGCCGCCAGCTCTGCACCATCATCGGGATACCCAGACCGCAGAACAATCTTTTCTCCCGTCTCCAGGGTATAGGTCACCGGTGCCTGCTGTTTCATGTGCGCATCCTCCTTTTCCAAAATCATACTCGCGCGGCATAGCTCGCCGCCACATACGCCTGCCCGAGAGAAATCCCGCCGTCATTGACCGGAACAAGACGGTTTGTCAGAACACGGAAGCCGCACTCCTCAAGCATGGCAGGGAACTGCTCGATCATGATCCGGTTCTGCCAGCAGCCGCCGGAGAGCGCGACAACATCGATACCGGTTGCCCCGCGGATTCGCTTCACGACGTCGAGCAATGACACCATCACGGTCACATGGAAATCCCGCGCAAGGTTGGGCACCGGGCGGTTTTCACGCATCCCCGCGACGAGCGCCTCGATGAGCGGGCGATAGTCTATGTCGTACCCCGGTGCGGACGGCAGATCGCCGGGTACCGAAGCGCCGGCGAGTGTTCCCCGGAGAACCGGATATCCTTCATACTGTTCGGGGATTCCGCTCAGAATGCGGTACGGCAGACTGCTGCTCCCGGTTCCTTCCGCGGCAACGAGGTCGAGCATCATGGCCGCCTGTCCTTCGAAAGTTGCAGTGTGGCGGATATTCAGTATGCTTGCGACCGCATCAAAAAGTCTCCCCAGCGAACTCGTCATCGGGCAGTTCACTCCGCTCTCGCAGGCCCGGGTGATAACCGCGAGGTCATTCGGCGAAATCTGCCTGAGACAGGCCAGGTCGAGGCCTTCGAGCTCACTCCCGTAGACGGAGCGGAGGTAGGAGAACGCCATCCGCCAGGGTTCTCGGATTGCTGCTTCACCGCCGGGCAGGGCAACCGGGGAGATTCGCGCACTCCGGATAAACGTGTAGGGCGTTGCGAGCAGCACTTCCCCACCCCAGACCGTGCCGTCCAAACCATAGCCAGTGCCATCCAGCATGAGACCGATCACCGGGCCGTCATACCCGTGCTCGGCAAGCACGCTCGCACAGTGCGCATGGTGATGCTGAACGCCGACCGCGCCATAATCGGCACCCGCCCAATCCTCTTCCAGTTTCTGGTAGTACCGCGTCGAGAGATACCGCGGATGCAGGTCGTAGGCGAAAATGCGCGGCTCCAGGTCGAGGATTTTTTCAAAATGCCGCACCGCCTCGTGAAAAACATCGAGCGTCGCTATATTCTCCAGGTCGCCGATGTGCTGGCTGGTGAAGGCCCGGCGTCCCTCGGTGATGCAGATGGTATTCTTCAATTCGCCGCCGAGCGCAAGAACGGTCGGGACCGCTTCCGGCAGGAAGACCGGGACCGGCACGTATCCACGCGAGCGCCTGATAAACGATGCTTCGCCGCCCGCTACGGTTACCACTGAGTCGTCGCTCCGGACGTGGATATCGCGGTTGTGAACGAGAAAGGCATCGGCGATCCCGCTCAGGCGCTCCAGCGCCTCATCGTTGTCTCGGCAGATGGGTTCTTCACTCAGGTTTCCGCTGGTCATCACGAGCGCGCGAAACGTGGGGTGATCTGAGGCGTAGTCACCTCCCGCGTCCGGGTGGAAAAAGAGCAGGTAATGCAGCGGGGTATAGGGCAGCATGACACCGAGGAAGGTGTTGCCGGGAGCGACAGCTTCGGCGATTCCGGTATGCTCACGGCGCGGTGCAAGGAGTATCGGCCTCTCAAGTCCCCCGAGAATCTGTGCTCCCACTTCATCGAATGCAACGAGTTCATGGGCGATTTCGCTCGTCCCGGTCATCAGCGCCAGGGGTTTTTCCTCCCGAAGTTTCCTTCCCCGCAGGAGCATGACTGCGTCCTCGTCCGTGGCGTTCACCGCGAGGTGAAATCCCCCGAGCCCTTTTATCGCGAGGACCTTGCCCGCTTTCAACAGTTCGATCGCGCCAACAACCGGGTCGCCGGGGAGGCTCCTTCCCTCACGGTCAAGGAGCCGCACCT
>CAYWBT010000168.1:0-7563 GCA_964456585.1 uncultured bacterium | reverse complement strand
GACGCCGAGGAGAATCACGGTAAAACCGGCGATCTGAACGAGTGACAGGTGCTCGTGGCGGAGCATAAAGGCGAGCATCACCGTAAAGACAGGCTCCAGGTAAATATACACGCCCGACCGCGATGATCCCATGCGCTTGATCGCGGTATAGTACAGCGCGTTGGCAACGAAGAGCGGAACGACTGCGGCAAATCCGAGATTGAACCAGTTCGCGGTCGTTACAGCCTGCCAGCACTGGTCGGGGATGCGATAGATCACGAGGGGGAGATGGTAGAGGGAGGTGAAGAGAAATACCCAGGCGGTCACAACGAGGGGCGGATAGCGTAGCAGGTACTTTTCGCCGAACACCGCATAAATTCCCCAGTTGATACATGATGCCAGCACGAGTACATTGCCTAGGTTGAGATTCAGCCGGCCCTCCTGCCAGTGCATGAGTACCACACCGGCAAAACCTATCACCAGACCGGCAATCAGCCGTCTGTTCAGCTTTTCACCACCGCCAACAAACGATACGAGCACGATAGCCAGGGGGATCAAACCCATGATGATTCCGGTCTCGCCGGCAGTGGTCATCGACAGCCCGACATGACAGAGCATCATGAACAGGAACAAGCCGAAGAACGACACGAGTGCGATTCCGCAGGCATCTTCACGTCGAATCCCTATCGGGGAACCGGAACATTTTACCGAGATAAAGAGCAGCACGGTCGCAATCGGGAACCGTATCCCGTTGAAGACGCTGACCCTGAAGCTTCCCGGCACGATACCGAAGGCATTCTTACAGACTATGGTTCCCACCGCCCACAGAAAACAGGTGATAATCATCAGGAGGTCAGCCCTGCCAAACCGCTCGTCTCTCATTTTTTTCCTATGAGGCGTCGCCGGGCCGGTTCGCCCGGGATGGTTGTATCTTGGTTACCAGTATACCGAGCACTATAACGAGGAGGCCGAGCACCTGTATGATTCGGATCGTTTCCCCGCGGATGGTCGCCGCGAACAGGAGGGTAAAGACCGGCGTCAGGTTTGTATACACACCGGCGCGCGTAGGTCCGAGCCGCGCAATCCCGTAGTAAAACAGCGTGTACCCTACATATTGCGATAAAAGAGTCGCGACGACGACAAACAGAATATTCTGTGCCGAAATCGTCGCCCACGACTGTCCCGGCAACTGGTAGAGCGCCTGCGGCAGCTGGTAGAGCGAGCCGAAGAGCATGATCCACGCCATCGTGATCACCGGGGGAAACCGGTTGAGCACCGGCTTGCCGAATACGGCGTACACCGCCCAGCAGACGATGGCGAAAAAGAAGAGCAGGGATCCGTAATCCACTCGCATGACGCCCCCCTCGAACATGATCATGATCAGGCCTGCCACACCAAGCAGAACACCGGCGAAAATATAAACCGATCCCCGCTCAATCCTTGACACAACCGAAATCAGCAGGATGAGGAGCGGAGAAAAGCTGTATATTATACCGATATTGGCGGATGTTGTCATGGTCTGACCGATCATGTAGAGCGTCTGGTACATGAAAATGCCCACGAAAGACAGGAGTGCTATCGCGCCAAGATACCGTCCGCGGATGATGATTGGCTCGCCCTTCAGCCACGCGGTGAGAAACAGGAGAAACGAGGCTGCCGGGAACCGAATGATATTGTAGATGAAGATTCGGAACTGGTCGGGCGCCGGCCCCGCGGCGGACTTTGTTATGACAAAGTTCAGCCCCCAGCACACGGCGGTTATTACAAGCGCGATATCGGGAATACCGAAGGCATGTGTTTTCGTATCTGACATTTCTATAATCGCCTCGCGTTTCTGTGGAAAACGGAAAAACCACCTGAGAATACCCGCCATCGCGGAACGGCTGCACGGCAGACCATCACCGATCCAAATCTCCCCAGGCGTACAGTATCGCCGAACTACCCGTTAAAAAAAGGCTGGAAAATGTTATGCTGCCGTGTGTATCTTACTACTGTACAAGAAACGTAATAAACAGGATGAACAGTCCGTGGCAACCAAAACGACAGAGAAACCCCGGGAAACCGCCCCGAAGTGTTTGCGTACTCGGGAAAATTTTTCGGCGGACTTTAGCCCGGTTATCGAAAGGATTACTCCATGAACAGCAATCACATCTGGGTATCTCGCGTAATAATCACGCTCCTCCTTTGTGTCACCCTTGCCCCCCATGGTTCCCCGGCCGATCCTGCCCGCTGGGAGGATACCATTGCCGCATTCGAGAGCAAGGACAACGAGCAATTTCCGCAGCCGGGCATGGTGCTCTTCGTGGGAAGTTCAAGTATCGTGATGTGGAAAACACTCGAGACTGATTTCGCACCGATACGCGTTCTCAATCGCGGGTTCGGTGGTTCGCAGATCGAGGATTCCATTCACTTTGCCGATCGCATCATCATCCCGTATCGACCAGCGGCAGTAGTCCTCTATGCGGGCGACAACGATATCGCCGCGGGGAAAAAATCCGCCCACGTGCTTGCTGATTTCGAGCGTTTCGCCGCCATTGTGGGAAAGGCTCTCCCTGGTACGCCGATATTCTTCATTACCATCAAGCCGAGCCTGAGCCGGTGGTCGCTCTGGCCGAAGATGAAACGCGCAAACGAACTCATCGAAGCTTTGTGCAGCCATGTCGACAACCTTGAATACCTTGATGTTGCTTCAGCAATGCTCAAGGATGACGGCACCGTGAGGGGCGACCTGTTCCTCGAGGACAACCTCCACCTGAACGAGCAGGGCTACCGTCTCTGGACATCGATCATCAAACCGCGTATCGAGGCCCGGCTCCGGTAGCGAACCATCATCTCATCTTTCCGCTGCCTCGACATTCGTGATCTTGATCACCACCGGGTTCGGCCAGTCTTCCTGATCGTAAAACCGCTGGGAACGCATCGCGCTGATGGTGAGAGTGCTCTCGTCCTGCGTCCAGGAGGGCATGACATTAACATCGGGCTGGTATTCGAGCACCCGGCCGGTCTGTCCCAGCACGCTCACCACGGTGTTGTCTGTCGCCCGCATACTCATGAGCGTGATCGTCCGACGCTCGCCCCGCGGCCAGGGCTCCCCGGTGACAATCGCGTAGACTGTGTTCTCGTTTTTCTTCTTTGTGAACCAGACATTTCCCTCGCGGATGACATGCCAGGGGCGGATGTCATAGATTGCCTCACCGTTGGCGAACAGCCAGAGTCCCAGTTCACGAAGGCGGCGCTCCTGCTCGAAGGGAATCTCTCCGTAGGGAGTCGGGCCGACATTAAGAAGGAGATTACCACCCTTCGCGCGGATCTCGACGAGTATCTCGATAAGGCGGGTGCCGGACTTGTACTGCTCGTTGGTCGGCTTGAACTGCCACTGGGTGCCGATGGTCTCGCAGGCTTCCCAGGGTCCGGGAATCGGCTCGTCGGGCATGTTCTGTTCCGGCGTTTCCATCTCGCCGCGCGTTACGATAATTTCCGGCTGCATCTGCCAGGCGAGCTGTTTGACTCCCTCTGCTTCGCCATCGATGAACAGCATCTCGATCGGGCCGTAGTTGCTCAAGAGCTCGCCGAGCTGCCCGAGGATGTGACGCCGGAGGTCGGGATTGTTTTTGATGGACGCTTCGGGACGCAAGCGGCTGATGTCATATCCCTGACGATGCAGGAGCCAATTGTCTTCAGGTGAGTAGTAGTAGCCGACCCGAATACCATAGGTGCGGAATGCTTCGGTGATTTCACGGGTGATATCGCGGCCATAGGGCGTGTTCATGACATTGAAGTCGGAGAACGCAGTGTCGAACATGCTGAATCCGCTGAAGTGTTTCGTGGTGAACACAACGTACTTCATACCGGCGAGCTTCGCAAGAACCGCCCATTTCTCCGGATTAAAATCCGTCGGGTTGAATGTCTTCGGTAGCTCGTTGAAAAAACGGCCGAGGTAGTCGTCGGTCGCGCCGACCATCGAATGGCTTATCACCGAACCAAGCTGTGAATCCACACCCCAGTGGATAAACAGTCCCAATCCCAGGTCGCGAAACAATTCAATCCGTTCGGGATCATTCCCGGTTTGAACGGGTGTGTTTTCGGCAGCGTGCACGAGATTGCAGAATACCAGAACCGCCACCGTAAGCAGGGGAAGCCCCCTGATCCAAAAATACCGCCCCATCGTCGTCCTTTCATTGTTTCACATTATGACATCAATCTCCGGCAACGACCGGTCATTTCGCCGCCTCGACATTCGTAATCTTGATCACCACCGGGTTCGGCCAGTCATACCCGTCGTAGAACCGCTGGGAACGCATCGCACTGATGGTGAGTCCTCCCTCGTCCTGCGTCCACGAGGGCATGGCATCGACATCGGGATGGTATTCGAGCACACGACCGGTCTGGCCCAGCACACTCACCACGGTGTTGTCTGTCGCCCGCATACTCGTGAGCGTAATCGTCCGACGCTCACCGTGCGGCCAGGGCTCTCCGGTGACAATCGCGTAAACCGTATTCTCGTCCTTCTTCTTTGTGAACCAGATATTTCCCTCGCGGATGACATGCCAGGGACGGATGCCATAGATCGCCTCGCCGTTGGCGAACAGCCAGAGTCCCAGTTCACGAAGGCGGCGTTCCTGTTCGAAGGGAATCTCCCCGTCGGGTGTCGGCCCGACATTGAGGAGGAGGTTTCCGCCTTTCGCGCGGATCTCGACGAGTATCTCGATGAGACGGGTGCCGGACTTGTACTGCTCGTTGGTCGGCTTAAACTGCCACTGGGTGCCGATGGTCTCGCAGGCTTCCCAGGGGCCGGGAATCGGCTCATCGGGCATGCGCTGCTCCGGGGTGTCCATGAAGCCACGGGTGAGGACGGTATTCGGTTGAAGTTTCTTCACGAGTTGATAGAGCCCTCCGGGATCGCCGTCAAGAAAAACAATTTCGATCGGACCGTAGTTGGTAAACAGTTCGCGCACCTGAGCCTTGTCATGTTCCATGAGACGGGGATTATTGGCCGGCAGAGCTTCCAGCCTCCTGCGGCTCACCTCGAAACCCTGCTGGCGGAGCATCCAGAAGTCGTCCGGCGAATAGTAGAATCCGATGCTGATATCCCGCTTTCGGAACGAATCGACGATCATCCGGGTGATGTCCCGCTTGTAGGGTGTATGCATGATACCGAAGTCGGTGGTCTTCGTTTCAAACATGCAGAACCCGCTGTGGTGCTTGGTGGTGAACACCACGTACTTCATACCGGCGAGCTTCGCGAGAACCGCCCATCGATCCGGGTCGAAGTCCACGGGATTGAACGTCTCCGGCAGTTCGTTGATAAACCGGTCGAGGTAGTCGGTCGATGCGCCGGCCATGGAATGGCTGATCACCGAACCGTACTGGGAGTCAACGCTCCAGTGAATGAACATACCCAGTCCCAGGTTGCTGAACCATTCGAGTCGTGCCGGATCGTTCACGTTTCGCCCCGTTTCCTCTGCACCGGCGGGAAACGCCGGACAATAGACCAGTAGTTCGACTACGAGTATGAGGAGAATTTTTCGGAAGGTTTTCATGTTCACCGCCTGTTATAAACTAACTATCACACAAAAAACGACTTGAGCCCGGGTATGTGCCACGGATAAAGGAATACTACGGCTCCCCTACTTTCTCTGCCAGGGAACGGTATAGGACGGCTTATTGACGAATCGTTTCGTACCGATGGTCAGCCTGATCGTCTTGTTCGGCGGCAGCTCCACCGCGAAATAATTATTATTCACTCCAACCGTTCGCTCGGTTGGAATCGGTTTTGAGTTGACACCTTGGGATGGTTCGGAATAAGTAACTTCGTTGAATGTCACCTTGGTGAATTCATGCTCCCCGTACGCGCCTGCCTGCACAATCATCCGGCGAGACTTTTCCGTACTGAGATTCATCAGGACAAGCACAGTTAGATCTGATTCGAGTTTCTCCACGAGCGCGGCGACATCTTCGGGAAGCCCGGGACGATTTCTGTCCATATCGAAGTACCGGACGCGCACCTGGAGGAGACTGCCGTTATAGAGCGCCTGGGGACCGCCCATGGTAAGATAAACCAGCCCCTTGGTGACCACCGGATTCAGGCCGGCGACATACTCGCTGATAAGCCCCGGCTCTTTGTATATGTTGTCAACATTCCGGCTGGCCTCGACGCGGCGGTAAACCTCTCGAAAATTAGCGAGGAGTATCTTCTCCGGGAAATCGGGATTCTTACCGGCAAGCCAGAGCAGGCGGGGCGCTTCGTTGAGCTCTTCCTGCTCCTGCATGGTATCACCGATATCACCGTTACTGACAACTTCCGTCCAGTCCATTCTCGTGCCGTTCGATTTCCATGTATAGCGCCGGTGGCCGTCCACAGTCAGAAGAAAGTCGTTGTACCCATCATACGGCCGCGGGCCATATTTGTAATTGTCCATGAACTTTTCGATTCGCTGCCAGTCGTCCGGAATCATGGAGACGTTCCAGAGGTGGCCGGCCTCACGCAGTTCGAACGGGCGGTAGTCGTACCAGCCCTCGGGACCGTACTTATAGGGAACGCACCGGTTGCCGTCGACCTTCTTTGTATGATCGGAGAGAACATCAAGCTGTGAGCGTACCAGTCCGAGGTAACGGGGATCACGGGTAACCAGGTGCGCACATTCAGATGCAGTCGTCATCGCCCCGAACAGCATGTGCAGTGAGTAGCGTGCGCTCCAGCCAAAATGCCCGCCCCACCACTGGCCGGAGCGTTCCTCGCCGATCTTTCCGGTGAGACCGATGTTGTCGGGAATAACACCGCCATTCTGCTCGATACGGCCCATCCAGGCATCAACATATTCCCGGATCCACGTGGCGTACTTCTCATCTCCCGTGTAGAGGTAGGCATTGGCAACCAGCGCTGTTGCCCCGAGAGAAATCGGGGTATCGCCGTTGATGATCACATCGTTATAGATTTTTTGAATCCGTGCGAATTGTTCCGGGTCGTCGTTCCAGCCAAGGGGAATGTCCTCCTTGATAAGTGGATACAGGCTCCCGTGACCGTGATCGATCAGGTAGACTCCGTTCTGTTCGAAGAGCGGGCCGGTCGAGCCGGTAACGGGAGAACGCATGATACGGTGGACTGAATCGTAGTTTTGTGCGAGGGGATCCTCGCCCATGTACATCGCCGCGAAACGGCGAGCACGGTCAATATTTTCCTCTATGGTTGGATCAGCGAGACCGAAGTAATAGAAATACTTATAGCTTTCGGAGTTGTGGAACCAGTCATAGTGGACCGTGAATTCACGGTCAATCCGGCCTATCGCGGTCAGCTGACGGGTTATGGCATTCCACTGCTTGAGACTTATATCGAAGAGTTCCTCGCTTCCGCCGAGCACGTAGAAGAGCGGCCAGTTCAAGAAAACCTCATAGATATCATCGGGCTTTCCGATCTGGGGCATTCGCCCGCTTCTGTCGGCATATTTCTTGAGAAATCTCGGCGCCGCCTCGTTTATGGTATCGATCAGTTGACGTTCCAGAATTGCCCAGGCGGGAGGCTCGGCGTTCTCAGTCGCGGTAATGGTGACTATTCCCGGGACAGAAAGCTGTCCACGCTCAGGAGGC
>CAYWBT010000167.1:6074-7568 GCA_964456585.1 uncultured bacterium | reverse complement strand
CGAAAAACGACCCCGTCCGGCGCAATCCCGACATCACTCTGGCGAAGGAACGCCTTGGCTGGCAGCCCACGGTGCCGCTCGACGAGGGCCTCGAAAGAACCATCGCGTACTTCAGGGAAAAAGAGGGGATAGAATAAGAAGTAAGTTTGTACAAACGATGGATGTATTCAATTTGATATTCGATTTATTTCATCTTTTTTTCACTATCCTCCTTTAATCCCCTCCAATGTTCATTTCCCCCCTTTTTTAAATCCCGCAAAATAATACTTGACTAAAATGATCAAGTATTGTATATTATAGACGAATTACAGGAACGGTTGACAGGAATTTAGGTAAGGAACATACATGTTAAAGCTATCACACAAAGGACTTTACGGCATCAAGGCGCTCTATGAACTGGCGGTCAACTACGAAGGAAAACCGGTGCCCACACGGGAGATTTCCAAGCGGCACGGCCTTCCGATACCGTTTCTCGAGCAGGTGCTGCACAAGCTCAAGTGTGCGGGACTCATACAGAGCCGCCGGGGAGTGAACGGCGGGTATGTACTGTCGAAGCCGCCCGAGGAGGTTACCCTCGGCGATGCTGTCCGGGCGCTCGAAGGCCCGATAGCTCTCTGTGAATGTCTCTCGGTCGAGGGGGACGATACTGCTGGCACACAGAAAGTATTGCAGTGTGTCACATCAAATATATACCGAAAGCTCGGTAAAAAAGTGGAGGATGCATTTGACTCTATTACTCTCCGTGAACTTGCGGATGAAGATATTGCAAATATACATTCGGGTGTATGTTAAACAACTTATGGGAAGCTGGTAAGACATGAACAGGCGGTGCTATCTCGATCACAACGCGACCACACCGGTTCGCCCCGAGGTCGTCGAGGCTATGGTTCCCTATCTGAGCGACCACTACGGGAACGCATCGAGCGTGCACACCTTCGGCAGGGATGCGAAAAGCGCCCTCGACGAGAGTCGTGCGAAGATAGCGCAGTGCATCGGAGCCGATCCCGATGAAGTCTACTTCACCGGGTGCGGAACCGAATCCGACAACATAGCGCTCGCCGGGTATCTCGCCCTGGCGCCTCATGAGAGGCGGGGGCTGGTCACCTCCTCGGTCGAACACAGCGCCATTCTCAAGACCGCCCGCGAACTCGAAACACGCGGTTTCCCGGTCACGCTGATCGGGGTGGATTCCCGGTGTCTCGTGGACACCGATGCACTTCATGACGCTGTTGGGAGCGGTACAGCGCTCGTGAGCATCATGCACGCCAATAACGAAACCGGCGTGGTGCAGGAGGTCGGGGAAGCAGCGGCAATAGCACATGCAGCCGGCGCCCTCTTTCATACCGATGCAGTCCAGTCCGCGGGGAAGATACCGATCGACGTCCATGACATGGAGATCGATCTGCTTTCCCTCTCCGCGCACAAGATAAACGCCCTCAAAGGTGTCGGTGCACTCTACATCAGGCGGGGTGTGACGATTCAACCGCTCACCTT